>JACCQW010000237.1 GCA_013813955.1 Solirubrobacterales bacterium | reverse complement strand
CTCCGTGGCCCACGCGGCCCGCCATGCCCGGGCTGGCGGGCCGGATCGCCTGGTCGGGATCGTCACCGGCGGCCACCGCCGCGGTGCGGATCGCATCCTCGTGGCCGGCCATCCGCTCGTGCCAGCCGGCCTCGAAGGCCGCCAGCGGCGCGTCCCCGCGGCGGCGGGCCAGGCGCTCCAGGTAGGCCAGCAGCGTCACCACGTGCTGCACGTCCAGCGTGGCGAAGCGCAGCGCCTGGTTCACCTCCAGCGCGTGGTCGAGCAGGCCCGCGCGGCCCGCCGCGAGCTGCACACCGACGCCCTGCGCCGCGGTGCGCCCGTACAGCTCGCGGGCCGCGGTCTGCTCGGCGAGCTCGCCCAGCAGCTCACGCGCGTCATGCGAGCCCGCGCGCAGCAGCGAGCCGGCGCCGACGCGGGCATCCTGCGTCTCCAGGCGGTTGGCCAGCGTGGCCCAGTGCTCGCGGAGCTGGCGCGCCGTGGCGTGCAGCTCACGCAGCGCGCGGTGCTCGGCGGGGTGCACCGGCCGACCTAGACGATGTCGCCGCGCTCGGTGCCGTTGCCGCCGGCCGCGGCGGGCTCGGCACCGGCCTCGGGCGCGCGCAGCTCGCCGACCGCGACCAGGTCGGACCACGTGTACAGAAGCGGCACCTGATACCAGCTCGACGTCGAGGCGCGCATGTCGGTGAACTCCTCGCCGAACCAGTACGCCTCCCAGTCGGCGTGGGAGTCAAACTCGATCGACATCAGGAACTTGTAGCGGTCTTCGCGGCCACGGAAGACCTCGTAGCGGCCGGCGCCGTAGCGCAGGGAGATCGGCGCGATCTGCTGCAGCGCGGCCTCGAGGTCGTCGCCCCGGAAGCCCGTCGCATACCAGGGGAGCTGCACCACGCCCGCCATCAGGCGCCCACCTCCGCCACGATCGCGCCCGGCCCGTCGGCCGTCCTGCCCTGGCCCTCGGCCCCGGCTCCGATGAGGATCGAGATCTTCCCGAGGTGCTGGTTGTCGCGCATGAGCTGGTGCGCCTCGGCGACGCCGTCGAAGCCCAGCGTGCGCCACAGCACCGGGCGGATGACGCCCGACTCGATCAGCTCGTTGGCCTTGGTGCACTCGTAGGCGTTGGCGAAGTGCGAGCCGATGATCTCCTTCTGCTTCATCCACAGGTAGCGCACGTCGAAGTCCAGGTTGAAGCCGGTCGTGCCCGCGCAGATGACGACCTTCCCGAACGGCTTGACCGTGAACACCGAGGTCGGGAAGGTCGCGGCGCCGACGTGCTCGAAGACGATGTCGGGCTTCTCGCCAAGCAGCTCCCTGACGCGCTTGTCGAAGGCCCGCATGACCTTGAAGCGCGCCTTCTCCTCCTCGGGCGTCTCCGAGCCGGTGCGCATCATCCCGGCGAACTCGCTGCGGGCGATGTAGCCGACGGCGCCGAGCTGCTTGACGAGCTCGCCCTTCTCCTCGCTGGAGACCACGCCGACGCACTGGGCGCCCGCGGCCCGGCAGAGCTGGGTGGCGAACACGCCCAGTCCGCCGGCGGCGCCCCACACGAGAACCCGGTCGCCGGCCTGGATGTCACAGCGGGTCATGAGCATCCGGTAGGCGGTGAAGTACGTCAGCCCGTAGGAGGCCGACTCCTCCCAGGTCAGCGCCCCGGGCTTGGGCAGCAGCTGCTGTGCCTGCACCTTGGTGAACTGCGCGAACGAGCCCCACGTCGTCTCATAGCCCCAGATCCTTTGGGAGGGGGCGGCCAGCGGGTCCAGCCCGTGGACCTCGGGATCCTCGTAGGAGGCCTGGTTGCAGTGCACGACGACCTCGTCGCCCGGCTGCCAGCGCGTGACCCCGGCACCCACCTTCCAGACGACGCCCGACGCGTCCGAGCCGCCGATGTGGTGGCCGTGCTCGGGGTGATCGCCGTAGCGCCAGACGCCGACGGGCTCGCCGAGCGCCGCCCACACGTTGTTGTAGTTGACGCCTGCCGCCATGACGCGGACGACGACCTCGAAGGCGCCGGGCTCGGGCACCTCGATCTCCTCCACCTGGAAGGCGTCGCGCGGCTCGCCCTGGCGATCCTCGCGGATGACCCATGCGGCCATCGTCGCCGGCAGCTCGCCGGGCTCGGTGTCGATGGTGGAGACTTGGCTGAGATCGACGGCCACGTGGTCTGAACCCCTCGGTCGCTTGCTGGGAGGAGCGCAATCCTACGCGAGCTCCGCGCTTGCGCCGCCCGCGGCCGTGCGGCTAGGGTCAGGCGGACGGCCGGGAGTATGGGGGAGTGTTTCGAGGACTGCGGAGGCAGCCGTGGGGGCACTGACCCTTGACGAGATGACCTGGCCCGAAGTGCAGGAGGCGGTCAGCGCCGGGCGTGACACCGTCGTGATGGCCTTCGGGGCCACGCAGCAGCACGGGCCGCACCTGCCGCTGGGAACCGACGCGCTGCTGGGCGATCACCTCGCGCGGCGCGTGGCCGAGCGCCTGGACGCCTTCGTCGCGCCGACCGTGCGGGTGGGATGCTCGAGCCAGCACCTCGCGTTCGCGGGCACGATGTCGGTCGGTGAAGCGACGTTCCATGCGATCGTCGCCGATCTCGTGGCGTCCTTCGCGCGCGGTGGCTTCACCCGGATCGTGCTGCTGCCCACCCACACCGGCAACTTCATCCCCCTGTCGGCGGCGATGGCCCGCCTCGAGGAGCCCGAGGGCGCGCGCGTCGTGGCGCTGACCGACATCGAGCTTCTCATGCAGCTCGCGCTGCTCGGCCACGAGCGCCTGGGGGTGCCGATGACCGAGGGCGGCCTGCACGCGGGAGAGTGGGAGACCTCGATGCTGCTCGCGGTGCGACCCGACCTCGTGCGGATGGACCGCGCCGAGCCCGGCTACATGGGCGAGCCCGAGGCCGCGCTGCGCGCGCTCTTCGAGGCGGGGGTCGAGGTCGTCTCGCTCAATGGCGTGCTGGGCGACCCCTCGCGGGCGCAGCCGGCCAACGGCGAGGCGTACTGGGAGGCGGCGGTCGACCTGGCGGTGCGGGTCGTCGAGGACGCGGCGCCGCGTTAGACGATCTGCCCGGCCGCGCTCACGACGCGGGGCCGTCCACCTCGCGCGAGCTGCGCAGCCGCAGGGTGCGCGCGCCGGCGCTCCAGGCGTAGACGCGCTCGATCACCTTGTCAGGGCAGCACAGGTCGTCGCCCTCGTCGAATCGCGGCGCGCGCACGATGAGCGCTCCGGCCGATGGCTCGGCGCTCGCGCGGTACAGGCGCTGGGTGCGGTACACGGCCCGCAGCTCGCTGTCCTCGGCGGCGCCGTGGGTGCTGAGGACGTACAGCGCCACCGCCCCGGCCGCGCCGCCGGTCTCGACGAGCACCACCGCGTCCGAGCGCCCGTCGCCGGTGAGGTCGGTGAAGGCGACCTCCGGTGCCACGAACCCGCCGCGGCTGCGCAGCAGCCCCTTGATCGCGCTCGTCGTCCGCTCGTCGGCCAGCAGCGTGCGGCGGAAGAGGTCCTGGGAGCGCGTCGCCGCGCCGGCACCGCCGGTGACGAGGACGGCGGAGCCCGTGCAGAGCGCCGCGGCGAGCGCGACCGCGACGATGTGGCGTCGGCGCATCGCGTCGCATTGTGGCAAACGGGGCATGCCTGGCGCTACGGCTGCAACAGACGGTTCTGCGCGCTCTCGCGCGCCGCCCCGACGTCGACGGTCGCCGGTTCGATCGAGCGACGCCCGGCGGACAGCACGTAGGTGCCCTGGTCGAGGTCGGCCTTCAGCGACGCGGTGTCGCCGGGGTTGATCGGGCCGGTGCTCTGCTCGAGCTTCTGCCCGCCGTCTGCGAGCTCCTGGCTGCGCAGGGTCACGCGCTGCGACGCATCGGTCTGGTTGGTGACGATGAGGTTCACAGTCCCGGCGCCGAAGGTCGCGGGGGAGACAGAGACGCCCTCCTCGGTGATGGCCGCGCTGACGACGATCGGCGCCGGCGGGCGCGGCATGTTGGCGAAGTCGTCGTCGTCGCCGCACCCCGCCAGCGCAGCGGCGAGCACGACGGCTGCTGCGGTGGCGGCCCCCGGCATCATGCGCTTGGCGTCGACTGGTCTCTCCATCCCCGTGACCCGGGCCGTCCGACCGCGGCTGGGCGAAAACCTACTCGAAGCACCGCGTGGCGACCATCGCCGCCCCCTGCTCAGCGCAGCAGACCCGCGTTCCGGCACGCCGGGCCCTGGCGTTGCAACGCGCCGTGCATCGCGTCGGGCGCGCCCAGCAGCATCCGGGCGATGGACGAACTCGAGCGGCCGCTGGCCACCACGGAGTTCCTGGTCGTGGACACCGAGACCAACGGCCAGTCGGGCGCGGCGTGCGAGGTGACCGAGGTGGGAGCCGTCCTCGTCGGCGGCGGCGAGCTGCACGATCGCTGGGAGACGCTCGTCGGCGTGCGCGCGCCGCTCTCGCGCGCGATCCAGCGCTTCACGCATATCACCCAGGACATGGTCGACGACGCGCCTGCCGCGGAGGCCGTGCTCCCCGACCTCGCGGCGCAGATGGACGGCCGCGTCCTCGTCGCCCACAACGCGTCCTTCGACCGCCGGGTGCTCGCGCAGGCCTTCGATCGGGCGGGCCTTGGGTGGCCCGACCCGCCGGCACTGTGCACGGTCGCGCTGGCGCGGCGCTTCGCGCCGCTCGTGCG
>JACCQW010000235.1 GCA_013813955.1 Solirubrobacterales bacterium | reverse complement strand
CTCGCCGCCGTGGCGGTGCACGAGCCACAGGTCCTCGTAGGCGGCGATGTGGCCGAGGTCCCAGTCCAGCGGGCTCATCAGCGGGTCGTGGACGCGGGCCATGTCCGCGGCGTCCAGAGGTGCGACGAGCGCGAGGGTGGCCTCGCGGGCCTCGTGCAGGGGCCGGGCCAGGTCCGGGGTGACGGCGACGGCCATGGCGCCCCATCTACCCAAAGACGCATGACACAAGCATGAACGCCATGCGTCCGGCGCCCCGGCGCTTCGCCCGACGCCGTCCACCGCGGCGTGTGGCGTTCTGGCCGTCAAGGCGGCGGGTCAGTGGTCACGCACGCGGCGCAGGCGCGCTCCACGTCAGGATGACGCGCGTCTCGCGCTCGTGGCCGAGGGTGGACAGCGTGCCGGTCTCCAGGCGCAGCCGCGCGCCGAACGCGGGCGGCTGCGCCACCCAGCGCGCGGCGAGGATGCGCAGGACGTGGCCGTGGGAGACGAGCAGGACGTCGCCTTCGATACCGGAGACCGCCTCGATCACCGCGTCGCAGCGCGCGGCCACGTCGTCGGGCGACTCGCCGCCCGGGCAGCCGTCGCGCCACAGCGACCAGTCCGGCCGGCGGTCGCGGATCTGCGGCGTGGTCAGGCCCTCGTCCTCGCCGTAGTCCCATTCGAGCAGGCCGTCCTCGTGCTCGGCGTCGGGGAAGCCGGCCAGGGCGGCGGTCTCGGAGGCGCGCGACAGCGGGCTGGTCAGCACGCGCGCGAACGTGCTCTGCGCGAGCGGCTCACGCAGGGTGCGCGCCGTCTCGCGGCCCGAGTCCAGCAGCGGGATGTCGGTGCGCCCGGTGTGACGGCCGTTGGCCGACCACTCGGTCTCGGCGTGGCGGAGCAGGACGAGGGTCATGACGGCCCATCGTAGGCCGCGTGGTCGCAGGCAACCTCGTCGAGGCCGGGGCCGAGGAGCGTGACCGGCAGCGCGTCGTCGCCTGCGCGCCAGCGGGCGAGCGCGCCGGCCTTCTCGGCACCCGTCACCAGCAGGAGCGTATGCCGTGCGCCGCGCAGGACCGGCAGGGTCAGCGTGATGCGCTCCGGCGGCGGCTTGGGCGCCTCGCGCACGGCGACGCACGGCGCCTGCGTCACGCCGAGCGCGGGGTGGCCCGAGAACAGCGAAGCGGTGTGCCCGTCGGGGCCCATGCCCAGCAGCACGATATCGAAGACCCCGTCGGGCACCCGGTCGGCGACCTCACGCGAGTACAGCCACGCCGCGTCCTCGGGCTGCTCGGGGGAGCGCACGGGGTGCAGCACAGGCGGCTGCACCCGGGCGTTGGCGTAAAGGCTCTCGCGCACCATCCGGGCGTTCGACTGCGGATGGTCGCCGGGCACGCAACGCTCGTCGCCGAGCCACAGGTGCACGTGCTCCCACGAGCCCTCGATGACCGCCAGCAGCTCGTAGGCGCGGCGGGGCGTCGTGCCGCCGGCCAGCGCGATGTGCACGTCGTCGCCGCGCTTGCGCGCGTCGGCGATGCGCCAGGCCAGCGCGTCAGCCGCATGACGGGCCACGGCCTCGGCATCGGGCAGGACGCGCACCTCGGTCACGGGTCCTCCGGCCGGCGGGCGTCCAGCGGCTGGTGGTCGGCGGCGTACTCGTGGTCGGTGCGGATGACGTGCATCACGGCGTTGATCAGCGCGAGGTGCGTGAACGCCTGCGGGAAGTTGCCCAGGTGGCGCCCGGAGCGAACATCGATCTCCTCGGCGTAGAGCAGCAGCGGGCTCGCGTAGGACAGCAGCCGCTCGCACAGCTCGCGCGCGCGACGGTGCTCGCCGATCTCGCTCAGCGCGCTGACCATCCAGAACGAGCAGATCGCGAACGTGCCCTCCAGCTGCTGGCCGAGGCCGTCGTCGGTCTCGTCGACGCGATAGCGCAGCACGAGCCCGTGCTCGGTCAGCTCGCCGGAGATGGCGTTGACGGTGTTGACGACGCGCTCGTCGTCGGGGGGCAGGAAGCGCACGAGCGGGGCGAGCAGCAGCGAGGCGTCCAAGGCCCTGGTCTCGTAGTGCTGGGTGAGCACGCCGCGGTCGTCGACGCCGTTGGCCAGCACGTCGGCCTGGATCTCGTCGGCCGCCGCCTGCCAGCGCTCGACGTGCTCGCGGTCCTGGCGCAGCCGCGCCAGGCGCGCCCCGCGGTCGGCCGCCACCCAGCACATGATCTTCGAGGAGGTGAAGTGCTTGGGCTCGCCGCGGACCTCCCAGATGCCGCGGTCGGGCTCGCGCCAGTGCGTCAGCGCCTGCTCGACCTGCTGGGTCAGCAGCGGCCAGTAGGTCTCGCGCAGCCCATCGCGGGACTTCGTGTGCAGGTAGAACGAGTCCAGCGCGCTGCCCCACACGTCGTGCTGGCGGTGCTTGTAGGCGCCGTTGCCGATGCGCACGGGGCGCGCGCCCTCGTAGCCGTCGAGGTGCTCCAGCGTGGACTCGTCAAGCTCACGCTCGCCGCCGATCCCGTACATGACCTGCAGGTCGGCGTCGCCGGCCACGTCGGCCAGGAAGTTGAAGAAGTCGTCGGCCTCCCAGTCGAAGCCCAGCGTGTACAGCCCCCAGAGCATGAAGGTGGAGTCGCGCACCCACGAGTAGCGGTAGTCCCAGTTGCGCTCGCCGCCTGGGGTCTCGGGCAGCGAGGTGGTGGCGGCGGCGATCAGCGCTCCGGTCGGCGCGTAGGACAGCCCCTTCAGCGTGAGCGCGCTGCGCTGCAGGTAGACGCGCCAGGGGTGGTCGGGGAAATCCCCCTGGGCGAGCCACTCGTGCCAGTGGTCGGCCGTGCGCACGACGCCCTGGTAGGCCTCCTCCCAGCTCGTCGGCCCCCTGTGCTCGCTCCAGCTCAGCGCGACGTACGCGGTCTCGCCGTCGTGCAGCGTCGTGCGCGCGCGCACGCGCGCGCCCTCGATGCCCAGGCGCAGGTCGCTGTGCAGGCGCAGTTGAAGTTCGCTGCCCGCGAAGGAGCCCAGGGCCTCCTCGTAGGCCTCGCCGGTGTACTCCCACGTCGCGCGCGTGCGCCCGTAGTCATAGACGGGGTCGCAGTCCAGCTGCATCTGCACCGAGCCGTTGACGCAGCGCAGCGTGCGCAGCA
The DNA here is from genome assembly GCA_013813955.1 of Solirubrobacterales bacterium. Classification (GTDB taxonomy): domain Bacteria; phylum Actinomycetota; class Thermoleophilia; order Solirubrobacterales; family Solirubrobacteraceae; genus CADCVQ01. The sequence continues at coordinate 559 of JACCQW010000235.1, read as the reverse complement.
GGACGTGGTCGGCATCGTCGTCGGTGGGCGAGCGGCGGTGCGTGCGCGAGCGGTCGTGGTCGTGGTGCCAGGGCCCGATGAGCAGGACGTCGCGCACGATCAACCAGCCGGTCTTCGTGCCCCAGGTGGTCTCCAGGACGTTGGTCCCCGGCAGGTAGCGCCGGCCGGCGGGGACGCTCGCGTCGGCGGGGGCGAGGCTGAACATCCCCGCGTCGCGGTCGAGGATCGCGCCGAAGACGCTCGGGCTGTCCATCCGCGGCAGGCACATCCATTCGACGTTGCCGCTCGGCGCGATGAGCGCGTTGACCTCGCAGTCCGACAGGAACGCGTAGTCGGCGATGTTGGGGAACGTGGACATGCGCACGAGTCTGACACGCTGATCCGTGGGTCCCGTTCCCACGGCGGCGGTAACGTGCCGCACATCCGTAGATCTCACAGGGGGAAGTCCATGGCAATGCCGTTCAGCTACGAAGGCAAGCGAGTGGTCGTGAGTGGCGGCGGCGGTGCCGGCATGGGCGCGGCCGCGGTCGAGGGCCTGGTCGAGCTCGGTGCCGAGGTG
>JACCQW010000217.1 GCA_013813955.1 Solirubrobacterales bacterium | reverse complement strand
GCGCCGCGAAGGCGCTCAACGCGACAGCGAAGACCGCCGCAGGCACGGCGAGCACGCGCACCCTGAGAAGCCGGCGTGACATGGCGCTCAGGGGATCTGGGGCCCGACCGGCAGCCGCGCGTTGGGCAGCCGCGGCCCGATGGGCACCTGCGGGTCGTTGCCCGACGGCGTCGGCAGGTGGGGCGGCTCCACGCGCCGGCCCACGGCCTGCTCGAAGCCCGACGTCGGTGAGGACTGGTACGGGAACCGGTCCAGAAACGGCTTGTCGTCCTGGTCGACGCCGTCCCCGGCCGCCAGCTTGTTGCCCTTCAGGAAGCCGCCGACCAGCTGGATGTACAGGTCGACGATGTCGTCCTCCAAGCGGCGGCCGTTGGGAAACCCGGCGCGGTCGCCGCCGATCACGCCGAAGCGGTTGGGGGTCTGCGCGGGCGCAACGCCCATGTTGAGCTTCAGCGTGTCCGTCGGCACGGGATTGCTCTCGTCGATCTGGTTCAGCCCCGGCATGCCCGTCAGATACGCCTCGACGAGATCGGTGCGGTCCTGCTCGGGAACCTCTAGATCGATCGGAAGCTTGCCGGGCAGCAACTCGTCGGGCAGCGCGTTGAGCTGGCGCGCGAACTCCGGCTGCAGCAGGAACTTCTTGAGACGCGCATCATCGGTGTCCGGCCCGCTCTTGTTGTACTGGTCCTTCAGCGCGGTCGGGTTGAAGAGCTCATTGACCAGCGGGTTGGCCAGGCGCGAGACCTGCACCCAGCTGCCGCGCGACCTCGCGTTGCTGTCAAAGCGCGCATTGGTGACCTCGAGCTTGCGCCGCTCCGTCGACGCCCACACCCCGACGGTGGCGTTGTCGGCGTCGGCACCGGAGACCGGCTTCCGGTCGCGGGTGACGTCGGCCTCGGGCACCTGCATCGTGATGGTCTGGATCGAGGTGTCGGCCATCGTGTCTGTTCCGCCGCCGGTGTTGCCGGTACCCAGCCGGATGTTGACGTTGTCAAAGGCGGTACCGAGGTCGATGAAGAACGCGTCGTTGCGCTGGCCGGCGAAGTACTTGGCGTCGCCGATGGTCCGGATCGCCTCGTCGGCGACTTTGTCGTAGTTCGGAAACGACTTCGGGCCGGAGTTGCTGGGCGCCACGGGCAGGGCGGTCGCGATCGTGCGCTCACCCGATGGCTTGCCCTTCCTGAAGTCCTCGCGCACGATCGAGTAGCGCTGAGGCTGCTGGAACCTAGAGTCCTCGAAGGAGCGCACGCCGGGCTGAGAATGGCGGTAGGAGCTGTCGCTCACCTTCGTCTTGAACACGTAGCGGTAGCGGATGTCCGCCTTGCCGTCGCCGGTGTTGTCGACGTTGATGTAGTACCGCGCGCGGTCGTCGAAACGAAAGAAGTTCGGGCCGTTGGCCGGGTTTCCGCCCGGCACCCAGTTGGCGACGACGGTCAGCGAACCGGGCGCATCGTTCGCGGTGAACGCGTAGGTGTCGGTGTTGTCGGCGGCCGGGTCGAGCATGATGTTCGGCGCCTCGCGGTGGCTGGAGCCCGAGCTGAGCGAGACGGCGATCAGGGCTGCGACGAGCGCCGCAGCGAGAGACAGCTTCTTCATTGGGGTCTCCTCCTCAGGGGTGAGTGCTCGACGTTGGGCCGCGCCTATCCCCGTTGCCTGCGGCTCGCCCGGCGGACCGGATGAGAAGCTGGCGCCCATCACCCATGGTCCTTCTCCTTGCGACCCGCGCGGTGATCTGTCTCCTGTCCGGCCCGCGCACACCCACACGATGTTCAAGCGACCCAGGGTCCCGATCGCGATGCTCGCGATCGTCGCTCTCCTGACCACCGTCATGCTCGTCGCCCGCCCCGGCGGCGAGTCGTCCGAGGACGCGCCCCCGCGCCGGCTCGGGCCCGCGATGATCGGCGCCCCGGTCGATGTGGGCGCGAGCCCGGTCTCGATCGCCGTGGGCGCGGGCGCGGTGTGGGTCGTCGACGCGGCCCGGGGCACGCTGATTAGGGTGGACCCGCGCACCCGTGAGGTGTCCGGTCGCTCCGCGCGGGTGGCCGGCGGCCCGTTCTCGGTCGCCGTGGGCGAAGGCGCCGTCTGGGTGGCGTCCGGCGACGGCAGCGTGCGGGCCTTCGACCCACGAACGGTCCGGCCGACCGGACGCGCGGCCCGGGTCCGCGGCGCCAACGGCCTGGCGGTGGGCGCCGGCGGGGTCTGGGTCACCAGCCGGCTCGCAGGGACGGTCACGCGCATCGATCCCCGCACGCGGCGC
>JACCQW010000205.1 GCA_013813955.1 Solirubrobacterales bacterium | reverse complement strand
GTGAGGTTGCCGGCCATGAAGTTCACGTTCTCGGTCAGGTCGCGCCACGTTCCGCTGACGCCCTTGACCTCGGCCTGTCCACCGAGCTGGCCCTCCGTGCCGACCTCGCGCGCGACGCGCGTGACCTCGTCGGCGAACGACGACAGCTGGTCGACCATCGTGTTGATCGTGTCCGACAGCTCGAGGATCTCGCCCTTGGCCTCGATGTCGATCTTCTTGGACAGGTCGCCGTTTGCGACGGCGGTGGTCACGCGCGCGATCGCGCGCACCTGGCTCGTGAGGTTGCCGGCCATGAGGTTGACGTTGTCGGTCAGCCCGCGCCACGTCCCCGACACGCCTTCGACCGTCGCCTGCCCGCCGAGCTTGCCCTCCGTGCCGACCTCGCGCGCGACGCGCGTGACCTCGGCCGCGAACGAGTTGAGCTGATCGACCATCGTGTTGATCGTCTGCTTGAGCTCGAGGATCTCGCCCTGCGCGTCGACGTCGATCTTCTGGCTCAGGTCGCCGGTCGCGACCGCCGTCGTGACCTGCGCGATGTTGCGGACCTGATCGGTGAGGTTCGAGGCGAGGAAGTTCACCGACTCGGTGAGGTCGCGCCACGTGCCGCTGACGTCCTTGACCTCCGCCTGGCCGCCAAGTCGCCCTTCCGTGCCGACCTCGCGCGCGACGCGCGTGACCTCGGCCGCGAACGACGACAGCTGGTCGACCATCGTGTTGATCGTGCCCTTGAGCTCGTTGATCTCGCCGCGCGCGTCGACGGTGATCTTCTGGCTCAGGTCGCCGTTGGCGACGGCGGTCGTGACCTGCGCGATGTTGCGGACCTGGCCGGTGAGGTTGTTGGCCATGAGGTTGACGTTGTCGGTCAGGTCGCGCCACGTGCCCGACACGCCGGCGACCTCGGCCTGGCCGCCGAGCTGGCCCTCCGTGCCGACCTCGCGCGCGACGCGGGTGACCTCCGCCGCGAACGAGCGCAGCTGGTCGACCATCGTGTTGATCGTCTCGGAGAGCTCGAGGATCTCGCCCTGCGCCTCGACGTCGATCTTCTTGGACAGGTCGCCGTTGGCCACCGCGGTCGTGACCTCGGCGATGTTGCGCACCTGGTCGGTGAGGTTGGAGGCCAGGAAGTTGACGTTCTCGGTGAGGTCGCGCCAGGTCCCCGAGACGCCCTTGACCTCGGCCTGGCCTCCCAGCCGGCCCTCCGTGCCGACCTCGCGCGCGACGCGGGTGACCTCGTCGGCGAAGGACGAGAGCTGGTCGACCATCGTGTTGATCGTCCCCTTGAGCTCGTCGATCTCCCCGCGTGCCTGGACGGTGATCTTCTGGCTGAGGTCGCCCGTGGCGACCGCGGTGGTGACCTGCGCGATGTTGCGCACCTGGCCGGTGAGGTTGTTGGCCATCAGGTTCACGCTGTCGGTCAGGTCGCGCCACGTGCCCGACACGCCCTCGACCTCGGCCTGTCCGCCCAGCACGCCCTCCGTGCCCACCTCGCGCGCGACGCCCGTGACCTGCTCGGCGAACACGCGCAGCCGGTCGGTCATCGAGTTGATGGTCTCGGCGAGCGTGGCGACCTCGCCCTTGGCCTCGACGGTGACCTTCTGGCTCAGGTCGCCGTTGGCGACGGCGGTCGTGACGAGCGCGATCTGACGCACCTGGTCGGTCAGGTTGGAGGCCATGACGTTGACGCTGTCGGTCAGGTCCTTCCACGTGCCGGCCACGCCCTCGACCTCGGCCTGGCCGCCGAGCTGGCCGTCCGTGCCGACCTCGCGCGCGACACCGGTGACCTGCTGGGCGAACAGGCGCAGCGTGTCGGTCATCGAGTTGATGGTCTCGGCCAACGTGGCGACCTCGCCCTTGGCCTCAACGGTGACCTTCTGGGTCAGGTCGCCCTGGGCGACGGCGGTCGTCACGGCGGCGATCTGGCGCACCTGGTCGGTCAGGTTGGAGGCCATGAAGTTGACGTTCTCGGTGAGGTCGCGCCAGGTGCCGCTGACGCCCTTGACCTCGGCCTGGCCGCCGAGCTGGCCGTCCGTGCCGACCTCGCGGGCGACGCGGGTGACCTCGGCGGCGAAGGCGCCGAGCTGGTCGACCATCGTGTTGATGGTGTCCTTGAGCTCGAGGATCTCGCCGCGGGCGGGCACGGTGATCTGCTGGGACAGGTCGCCGTTGGCGACGGCCGTGGTGACGGCGGCGATCTGGCGCACCTGGTCTGTGAGGTTGGAGGCCATCGAGTTGACGTTCTCGGTGAGGTCGCGCCAGGTCCCGGACAGGCCCTTGACCTGGGCCTGTCCGCCGAGCTTGCCGTCCGTTCCCACCTCGCGCGCGACGCGGGTGACCTCGTCGGCGAAGGAGCCGAGCTGGTCGACCATCTCGTTGACCGTGGTGCCGATGGCCGAGAACTCGCCCTTGACCGGCTGACCCTCGATGGTGAGGGCCATCTTCTGGCTGAGGTCACCCTTGGCCACCGCCGCGATGACGCGGGAGATCTCGGTCGTGGGCCGGACGAGGTCGGAGATCATGCCGTTGACCGACTCGACGGTCTCGTTCCAGGCGCCGTCGACCGTGCCCAGTGACATGCGCTCGGTCATGCGGCCCTCGCGGCCGATGATCCGGCTCACGCGCGCGAGCTCCTTGGCCATGCGAGCGTTGATCGCGATGAGCTCGTTGGCGCGCTGCTGGACGTCGCCCATCACGTCGCGCCGCCGGCCCGGCAGCCGCACGCTGAAGTCGCCGTCGCGCGCCGCGGTCAGGACGTGCAGCAGGTCCTCGAGAGCCTGCTCGTCGCGGCCGGTGCTGCCGTTCGAAGACGTCGCGGGCTGTGCGGCCGCTGGCTTCGCGGCCGCCGCCGCGCGCCTGCGCCCGGAGGCCTTCGTCTCTGTCGCCATGCCATCCCCCATCTGGGTCGTGCGAACGGCGCCACCCTACTCCTGCGCACGCTGTGAGCTGGAGCTTTGCTTGCTGGGTTAGGGTCCAGCCGATGCCGCCGACCTACCGTGAGCGCCTGCGCCTGGAGGGCGCCGTCCTGGCCGGGGCCGGCGCGGCCGGCAGCGTCGCGCTGCTGGCCGTGACCGACGAGGCGTCGCGCTGGCCGCTGAACACCGTGGGACAGCTCGCGGTGGTGGCCGGGCTGCTGGGGTGGATCGTTCCGCGCTCGGCGCGCCGGGCGATGGGCGCCGCGCGGTCCGTGGACCCCGGCGAGCGGATCTCCGGCGACCCGACGCCGGTGTGGCAGCATCCGATCATCGTGGCGTCGTTGACCGCGTCGGTCGTGCTGCCGCGCGAGTTCGGGGTCAGCCGCGCGGGATGGGACGCGGGCCTGCGGGTCACCGCCGGCTGCATGCTGGTCGGTCTCGCTCAAGCGGTGCTCGCCGAGCGCGTGGTGGCCGCCGGCGAGGCGCGGACGGGGCGCCGCTACGTGCGCGTGCCCGGCTCGCGCCTGATCGGCGGCACGAAGCTGGGCTTCTTCGGCGACAGCTCGGCGTAGTCCCGTCACCGCCCGGGCGGGAGCCTGGGCCGCATGGGCTCCGCAGGCTCCGAGCGCGGTCAGGCGACGGTCGACTACGTCGCCCTGCTGGCGATCGTCGCGGTGCTGCTGGCCGGGGCCGTCGCGGTCACGGCGGTGCAGGCGCCGGGGGTGGCCGACGCCGTGGTCGCGCAGGTGCGCCGGGCGCTCTGCATCGTCAGCGGCCGGGCATGTCCGGTGCAGCGCAACCGGCCGTGCGTGGTCCTCGCCGTGCGCGACGCGCGCCACGTGGCGGCCAACGTCGCGATCGTGCGCCTGGACGACGACCACGTGCTGCTGCGCGAGCGCCTGTCGGACGGCAGCGTGCGCCTGACGATCCTCGAGCGCAGCGGTGGCGGCCTGGAGGTCGGGCTCGGGGCGCAGGCCCGGCTGAAGCTCGGCGCGCGGACGCTGGGCCTCGGCACCCACGCGCGGGCGGCGCTGCTCGGGCTGATCGGCGACGGCCGCGTCTTCCACGCGCGAGACGATCGCGAGGCCGACCGCATCGTGCGCGCGGTGATGCGCCGCGAGCTGCCGGCGGCGCTGGACCGCCCCTACCGCATCGTGCGCGCGGTTCTCGGCGGCGACGGCGGCCCGCGGGCCGACGAGGTGTTCGTCGAGGGCGGCCTGAAGGCGCTGGGGGAGGCCGGCGTGCGCGCGCCGGCGATCAGCGTCGACGCGGAGGGTGAGACGGAGGCGGCGCTCGGCGCGCGGCTGGACCGCCGCACCGGGCAGGCGACCGTCTACCTG
>JACCQW010000194.1 GCA_013813955.1 Solirubrobacterales bacterium | reverse complement strand
CCACGTGGCCGTAGCCCGGCGCGGGCGCGCGCCCGCGCGCGACGAGCCAGAACTGCTCGTGGTCGCGGCCGTAGGCCACGGCGCCGTCACCATCGAACGTTCGCCGCGCGCCCAGCGCGTGGAAGACCGCGTCGTAGAAGCGCGCCGAGCGCGGCAGGTCGGCGACCTCGAAGGCGACGTGGACGATCAAGCCCGCCGACGTCCCCTAGATGCCGCGGCTCGGGATCTGGACGCGGCCCACGTCGCGGTGCACCACCTCGACCTCGACGTCGTCGCGCTCGCGGTAGCGCGCGCCGAGCGCCTCGGCGATCGCCACGGAGCGGTGGCGGCCGCCGGTGCAGCCGATCGCGACGGCGAGGTGCGCCTTGCCCTCGGCGATGTACTCCGGGACGAGGAAGTCCAGCAGCGGGTGCAGGTGCGCGTAGAAGGCCTCCAGCTTGCCCTCGCGCCCGACGTGCTCGACGACCGGCGCGTCGAAGCCGGTCAGCGGGCGCAGCCCCTCGACCCAGTGCGGGTTGGGCAGGAAGCGCACGTCGAAGGCGATGTCCGCGTCGCGGGGCGGGCCGTGCTTGTGGCCGAAGGAGGTGAACGTGACGGCGAGCTTGGCGTGTGACTGGCGCGGCAGGAACTCCTCGGCGATCCGGCGGCGCAGGGTGGCCGCGCTGATCCCGGTCGTGTCCACGATGAGGTCGGCACGGTCCTTGAAGGCCTCCAGCGCAGCGCGCTCGGCGGCGATCCCCTGCGCGACCGCGCCCTGGGGGCTGAGCGGGTGGCGGCGGCGGGTCTCCTTGTAGCGGTTGAGCAGCGTGTCCTCGTCGGCCTCCAGGAACAGCACGTGGTGGGTCAGGCCGAGCGCCTCGAGGTCGTCGAGCACCGCGCTGAGCGCGTCGAAGAACTCGCCGCCGCGCACGTCGGAGACAACGGCGGCCCGCTCGACCTTGGAGCCCTCGTGGACGAAGAGCTCGACGAGCGCGCGGATCATCTCCGGCGGCAGGTTGTCGACGCAGAAGTAGCCGGCATCCTCGAAGACGTTCATCGCGGTGGACTTGCCCGCGCCGGAGTAGCCCGTGATCACGACGAGGTCCTCCAGGCGCGAGACGGCGGACGCGGCCTCCGGGCTGCTCACCCGGCGAAGTGTGGCGGGTGGCCCGGTCATCCCGACGTACGGTTGAGGTAGGCGTAGATCGTCCGGGCGGTCTTCGCCGGCAGGTCGGGCACGGCCTCGAGCTCGTCGCGGCTGGCGGCGAGGATCGCGTCCGGGGCGCCGAAGTGCTTGAGCAGGGCGCGCTTGCGCGCCGGGCCGACGCCGGGCAGGCCGTCGAGCACCGACTCGGTCATCTGGCGGTCGCGGCGGGCACGGTGATGGGTGAGCGCGAAGCGATGGGCCTCGTCGCGGACGCGCTGCAGCAGTTGCAGCTCGGGCGCGTCGTGGGCCAGGACGAGCGGCGCGCGGCGGCCGGGCACGAAGACCTCCTCCACGCGCTTGGCCAGGCTGATGACCGCGACGCCGCGGTCGCGGAAGCCCTGCAGCGCGCGCACGCCCGCCGACAGCTGCCCCGGGCCGCCGTCTATGACGATCAGGCTCGGCAGCGTGGCGAAGGACTCGTTGCGCTTGGGGTCGTTGGGGCTGAGGTCCTGCTCGAGCTCCCAGCGGGCCAGGCGGCGCGACAGCACCTCCGCCATCGCCGCGAAGTCGTCGGGCACGCCCTCGGTCGTCGAGCGCACGTTGAAGCGCCGGTAGTCGGACTTCTTCGGCGCAGCGCCCTCGAATACGACCATCGACGCGGTGGTGTTCGTGCCCATCAGGTTGGAGATGTCGAAGCACTCGATGCGCAGCGGCAGCGCGTCGAGGCCGAGCGCCTCCTGCAGGCCGTCGAGGGCCTCCACGCGCTGCTGTCGGCGGCGCTCGGCCTTCAGGCGGTCCTGGTCGAGCGCCAGGCGCGCGTTGCGCTCGGCCAGGTCAAGGATGCGGCGCTTGTCGCCACGCTCGGCGGCGCGGACCTCGACGCGGGCGCCGCGGCGCTGCCCGAGCGCCTCGCCGAGCGCGTCGAGGTCGGCGATCTGGCCCTGGACTATCACCTGGGCGGGGATCGCCACGGTGGTGGCGTAGTACTGCAGCAGGAACTCCTCGGCCACCTCTCCGAGCTCGCGACCGGTCTCGTTGGCCAGGTAGAAGGACTGCCGGTCGGACAGCACGCCGTCGCGGACCTGGAAGACCTGGGCGTTGGCCTCGGTCCCGTCGACCGCGACGGCGACCGCGTCCAGCGAGCCGACCGCCTCGTTGGCCACCCGCTGGCGCTCGAGCAGGCTGCGCACGGCGCGCAGGCGGTTGCGCTCCAGCGCGGCCTGCTCGAACTCCTGCGTCGCGGCGGCGTCACGCATCCGCTGCTCGAGGTCGCGCTCGATCTGGCGGTAGCGGCCGGAGAGGAAGTCGATCACGCCGTCGATCGCCGCGCGGTACTCCTCACGCGACTCGTAGTCCACGCAGGGCGCCCCGCAGCGCTTGATGTAGTAGTCCAGGCACGGCGAGCCGCTGCGCCGCCCGGGCTCGACGCCCTGGCAGGAGCGGAACACGAAGACCTTCTGCAGCAGGTCCAGCGTGCCGCGCACGCGCTTGGCATTGGAGTACGGGCCGAAGTACAGCCGGTTGCGCCTGTGGCGCTCGCGCGTGAAGTACACGCGCGGATAGTCCTCGTCCATCGAGATCGCGATGTACGGATAGGACTTGTCGTCGCGCAGGCGGATGTTGAAGCGCGGCCTGTACTGCTTGATGAAGCCCTGCTCGGCAAGCAGGGCCTCGGACTCCGTGGCGACCTGGACGAACTCGATGTGGTCGATGAGGCCGACCATCTCGATGGCTCCACGGGTCGCGCCATGCCCGCGCACCCCGTTGAAATGGCCGGCCACCCGCTTGCGGATCGACTTCGCCTTGCCGACGTATATGACCTTGCCCCCCAGGTCGCGGAACAGGTACACGCCGGGGCCGTCGGGCAGGCTGCGGCGCTGCTCGGAGAGGCGGCCTCGAGGGCGGGCCGGGGTGGGCGTGGTGGCCACGCTTCGAGGATAGGCGGGCCGGGTCCGAACGTCGGTTGCACTCGCCGCCCGGACGCAGGTACGGTCGGGAGGCTGGCCGCCACCGGGCCGAAGCCGAGGGCCTGGAGCTCGAATGGGTCGAAGCCGACGCCGAGCACCTCCCGTTCGACGATGAGTCCTTTGACGTCGTCATGTCCTCGATCGGCGCGATGTTCGCTCCCCACCATCAGGATGTCGCCGGCGAGCTGGTGCGCGTGTGCCGTCCGGGCGGCACGATCGGGCTGCTGAGCTGGACTCCCGAGGGAATGCTCGGCGCGCTGTTCCGGAC
>JACCQW010000182.1 GCA_013813955.1 Solirubrobacterales bacterium | reverse complement strand
GGGCGGTCCAGCGCGGCCAGGCGCCGGGCGCGCAGGCGCAGCAGCGCGACGAGGTCGGCCGTCCGGGTGAACGGGTCGGCAACCACGCGCTCGTCGTCGAGGTCAAGCGCCGCGCGCAGGACGCCGTCGACCTCGGCGATCAGGGCCGGGCCGGTCAGCGACGCCTGGCTGTCCAGGACGGCGAGGTCGCGCAGCGGGGCGGCGTCGGCGGCGGTGGCGTGACGGATGACGATGGCGTTGGTCGGGATCATGTGAGCGCTCCTTTCGTGACTTCAACGTGACCCACCCTCCCATCGTGAGCTCATCAGCACAAATGACATTCACAGGGGCATGCGATAAGGTCGGCTTATGCTCGATGTGAAGCGGATGCGCGTGCTGCGCGAGGTCGCCGCCCAGGGATCCTTCTCCGCGGCGGCCGAGGCGCTGGCCTACACCCAGTCCGCGGTCTCCCAGCAGATCGCGGCGCTCGAGCGCGAGGCGGGAACGATCCTCGTCGAGCGCAATGCCCGTGGCGTGCGCCTCACCGACGCCGGCCGCGCGCTCGTGGAGCACGCGGACATCATCCTCGCGCGCCTGGCCGACGCCGAGGCCGACCTCGAGGCGATCGCCGGGCTGCGCGGCGGTCGCGTGCGCCTGGTCTCCTTCCCGACCGCCGGCGCGACGATCGCCCCCCAGGCCATCGCGCGCTTCCGCGAGCGCCACCCCGGCGTCGAGGTCTCGCTCGAGCCGCGCGAGCCTCGCGAGGGCCTGGAGTGCCTGAAGGCGGGCGGCTGCGACATCGCGCTGACCGTCGAGGCGGGCTTCGAGCCGATCGAGGACCGCGCGATCGAACGCCACCACCTGCTCGACGACCCGATGTACGTCTGCCTGCCCGCGGGCCACCCCGTCGCGGGCAAGGCCAAGCTGAAGCTCACAGACCTCGCGGAGGAGTCCTGGATCCTGGGCACGACCGGCCGCTGCCCGGACGCGCAGATCCTGTTGCGCGCCTGCCAGACGGCGGGCTTCGAGCCGCGCCTGGCATTTCAGTCCGACGACTACGTCGCCATCCAGGGCTTCGTGGCCGCGGGCGTCGGCGTGTGCTTCATCCCCGACCTCGCGCTCGTCGCGGTCCGCGACGACGTGGTCATCCGCCAGCTCGTCGGCCGTCCGCCGGTCCGCCACATCCTCGCCGCCACGGTGGCCGGCGGCTTTCGCTCCCCGGCCGCCGCGGCAATGCTCGAGATCCTCGTCGAGGTCGGCGCGGAGTTCGAGGCCGGCCGGCGCACGCTCGCGCTGGCGAGCTGAGTCAGCCGCCACCCGGGACGGGGGGCAGCGCCTTGCCCGCGAGGATCGCGGCGGGCGCGGCGATCACGTGCGCCAACTCGCGCGCGTCGAGCATGCGTGCGAGCGCCGCGTGGCGCGCGCGACTCGGGCTGGCCGGCAGCGACGGGGCGCTCACCTGCAGGAGGATCCCGTCGGCCACCAGAGCCTCGGGGCGGCCGCCGTAGGACGCCAGGCGCAGCTTCGCATCGCTGCTGCCCGGCAGGACGTGCGCGTGGAGATCGATCACGACAGGGCGGGCCGGTTGTGCCGGTTCGTGGCGCGCACGCGCGTCAGGTTGGCAGAGATACTGCGCGGGCATGGACCGCTCCGTGAACACCGAGCAGGTCCGGGCCGTCTTCGACGCCTTCGCCGCCCGCGACGCGGTGCGCCTGCTAGAGCTCGTGCACCCCGAGATCGAGTTCCACACGGTGACCGGGCCGCTGGCCGAACGCTCCGAGCCCTACCGCGGGCACGCGGGCCTGACGGACTACCTGCGCGACGTGGCGCTCGTGTGGGAGGAGCTGCGGCCCGAGGCGCAGGAGCTGCGCGACGTGGGGGAGGACACGGTGCTCGTCCTCGGGCGCGTGTACGCGTGGGGGTCGGGGCGGGTGATCGACGGGCCGGCCGGGTGGGTGTGGCGCATGCGCGACGGACTGGCCGTGTACGGCCGGGTTTACGAGTCGCGCGGGGAGGCACTGGCCGCGGTCGGGCTGGACGAGCAGGGGCGAGGTTCCTCCGGACCCTGAACGGCCGAAGCCCCGCCGTTCGCGGGGCTTCGCCATGCGCCGAAGAGGACTCGAACCTCCACGGGCCAACGGCCCACAAGGCCCTCAACCTTGCGCGTCTACCAATTCCGCCACCGGCGCAGGGAGGCAGCAGTATAGGCGCCTTGATTCCATCCGCCGCCCTCGCTACCTTCTACGAACAGATGTTCGCTTTGCCCTCGTTCTCGTCCCGCGCCAAGGAGCTCGCCTGATGGATCTGACGAAGCGCCAGCAGGAGATCTTCGACTTCATCAAGCGGCATTCCGCCAAGTACGGTTACCCGCCCACCGTGCGCGACATCGGCAAGGCCGTCGGGCTGGCATCGTCCTCGACGGTGCATGCCCATCTGGCCAACCTCGAGAAGCTCGGACTGCTGCGCCGCGACCCTTCCAAGCCGCGCGCGATCGAATTGCTCGACCGCGCCGTGGAGCAGGTGAAGTCGATCGTGCGGCCCGACGGGTTGCCGCTCGTCGGCCAGGTCGCGGCGGGCACGCCGGTCCTCGCCGAGGAGAACATCGAGGACTACATCCAGGTGCCCGCGGTGGCCGGCGGGGAAGACGGCGAGTACGTCCTGCGCATCCGCGGCGAGTCGATGAAGGACGCGGGCATCCTGCCCGACGACTACGTGGTCGTGCGCCCGCAGGACACCGCGGCCGATGGCGAGATCGTCGTCGCGATGGTCGGCGAGGAGGCGACGGTCAAGCGCTTCTTCCGCGAGCCCGATCACATCCGCCTGCAGCCCGAGAACACCGCGATGGAGCCGATCCGCTCGAAGGACGTTCGCGTCCTGGGCCGTGTCGTCGGCCTGTTCAGGACCGTCGCCTGATGTGCGCTCGTCCCATCATGAGGCCGTCGTGATGCACACTGTCGCCGACTTCGAGCGCCCCTCGATCCTCTTCCCCGCACCGCGTGACGATGGGCGGACGCTTGATGATGTCCTGTCCGGCGTCTGGGAGGACCTCGTCGCGCACCGCGCCGCCGCATGCCCGATCTGTGGCGGGGCGATGACGCCCCGCTCCGGATCCGGGCCGGCGGCGGTCGGCGGCGCCTGCGCCGCCTGCGGCACGCAACTAGCCTGACGGGCGCGCCGGCGCTACGCTGGACGGGCAGGCCAAGCAGTCGCGGAGGTTCGCCTTCGAGGAAAGTCCGGACATCAAAGGGCAGGGTGGTCGGGGAATCCGACCCGGGGAAACCCGCGGGAAAGTGCCACAGAAACACACCGCCGATGGCGCGGCCACACGTGAGCCGCGCACAGGCAAGGGTGAAAAGGTGCGGTAAGAGCGCACCGGCGTCGTGGCGACACGGCGGCCAGGCAAACCCCACCCGATG
>JACCQW010000167.1 GCA_013813955.1 Solirubrobacterales bacterium | reverse complement strand
CCGCCGCCCGGCGCTGCTCGCGCTGGGCGCGGCGGCGACGCTCCCCTTCCGCATCCCGATCGAGTCCGGCGGTGACACGGCCAACCTGCTCGTCCCGCTGTACCTCGTCATCGGCGCGGGCGCGCTGGCCTACGCGGTGCCGCGCCTGCGCGACGGCGGCGCGCCGGAGGCGCCGGTCCGCGAGCGCGGGTGGCTGGAGTGGCTGCTCGCCGGCGCGCTGGTCCTCTACGCGGCCCAGGCCGCGTACTCCAGCGACTTCGACCGCGCGCTGGCGCAGGTCGTGTTCTTCTACGTCCCGTTCGCGCTGCTGTTCGCGCTGCTGGTGCGCATCCGCTGGAGCACGCGGCTGGCGGGGTGGTGCCTGGCGGTGATGGTCGCGCTCGCGGCCGTGTTCGTGGGCATCGGCTTCTGGGAGTACGAGCAGCGCCAGCTGCTGCTCAACCCCAGGGTGATCAGCTCGAATCAGTTCGAGTCCTACTTCCGCGTGAACTCGCTGTTCTTCGACCCCAACATCTACGGGCGGTTCCTCGTCGTGGTGATGCTCGGGATCGTCGCGCTGTTGCTGTGGAGCCGCAGGGCGGGCACGGTGGCGGGATGTGTGCTCGCGCTGGTGCTCCTGTGGGCGGGGCTCGTCCTCACGCTGTCGCAGTCGTCGTTCACGGCGCTGCTCGTGGGGCTGGCGGTCCTGGGCGCACTGCGCTGGGGCCTGCGGCGCGCGGCCGCGGCCGCAGCGGCCTTCGCGGTCGCGGGGGTGGTCGTCGTGCTCGCCGCACCGGGCGCGGTGGGCCTGGACCAGTCCGCCGACGCGGCGACGAGCGGGCGCTCGGAGCTCGTGACCGGCGGGATCGAGCTGTTCACCGACCGGCCCGTGCAGGGCTGGGGCGCGGGCGCGTTCCGCCGCGAGTACCGCCGCCAGGAGAAGGCCTCCAGCGCGCGCGCGGCCGCCGCGTCGCACACGATCCCCGTGACGGTCGCGGCCGAACAGGGCGCGGGTGGGCTGCTGCTCTACCTGGCGCTCGCATTCGTGGCGATCGCAACGCTCGCCGCGGGGCTGCGCTCCAGGGCGCACCGCTCGGTCGCGCGCGCCGGGGTGGCCGCGGGCTTCGTGGCGGTCGTGGTGCACACCCTGCTGTACGCGGCCTTTCTCGAGGATCCGCTGACCTGGGCCCTGCTGGCCGCGGGGGTGGGCCTCGCCGGCGGGACCGATGACGGCGCCTAGGGCCGAGCGGCTCGCGCTCGCGCTGCTCACGCTGGGGGCCGTCGTCGCCTGGGCGGCGGTCCCGACCTATCCCAACTACGACGCCTACTACCACCTGGTGTGGGGACGCGACCTGCTCGACGGGATCGCGCCGGGCTTCGAGACCTACGCGGCGCCGACCCAGCACCCGCTCTATCTCGCCCTTGCCGCGCTGCTGTCGCCGGCCGGGGAGGACGCCGACCGCCTGCTCGTGCTCGTGACCGTGCTCAGCCTCGTCGCGCTGACCGGGGGCGCCTACGCGCTGGGGCGCACCCTCTTCGGGGCCTGGCCGGGCGTGCTCGCGGCGCTGTGCGTCGGCTCGAGCTTCGCGTTCGCGCTCTACGCCGTGCGGGCGTACGTCGACGTGCCGTTTCTCGCGCTCGTGGTGTGGGCGGGCGTCCTGGAGGCGCGCCGGCCGCGCCGCGGGATCGCGCCCATGGGCGTGCTCGCCGTCGCCGGGCTGCTGCGCCCGGAGGCGTGGGTGCTGGCCGGCGCGTACTGGCTGTGGTGCCTGCCCCGCCGCCCCGCGCGCGCCCGGCTGGGCCTGCTCGTCCTCGCCGCCGCGGCACCCGTCGCGTGGGCGCTGGTCGATCTCGCGGTGACCGGTGACCCGCTGTTCAGCGTGCACGCGACGAGCGGTCTCGCCGAGGAGCTCGGGCGCGAGCGTGGCCTGGGCAACGTGCCGCGCGCGTTCGTCGAGTACCTCGCCGACGTCACGCGACCGCCGGTGGCGGCGGCGGGCGCGCTGGGCATCGTGCTCGCACTGCGGCGCTTCGGGACCGAGCGCATGGCGGTGCCACTCGCGCTGCTGGGCGCCGGCGCGCTGACTTTCGTGGGCACCGGGATCCTGGGGCTGTCGATCCTGCCGCGCTACCTGACCGTGCCCGCGGTCGCCCTCTGCGTCCTGGCCGGCTATGGCGTCATGGGGTTCACCACGATCGAGAAGAGCGTGTGGCGTGAGCGCTGGCGCCGGGGCGCGATCGCCGCGCTCGTGCTGGGCGCCGCGTTCGTGGGGCTGCGCGCCTCGAGCTTCGACCGCCTGCGCGACGAGCTGCGCTTCAACGAGCGCACGCATGAGCAGCTCGCGGCGCTGCTGGAGGACCCTCGCGTGGTGGCCGGCATCCAGCGCGGCGGCCTGACGTTCCCGACCTACCGCGTTGTGCCCGACGCGCGGTGGATCCTCGGCGTCGGCGGCGACCGGGTCGCCGCGCGCACGGCGGGCGCCGGGTGCGGGGGGATCGAGGTCTACGTGCGCGGCTCCCGCAAGGAGGTCACCCGCTTCGGCGAGGCCGACGGCGTGCGTCGCCGCACGAACCGCGTACCCCGCGGCGCCGTGCTCATCGCCCGGCGCGGGCCGTACCTGGCTTTCGCAGCGTCCGGGGATGGGTGCGGCGTCGCCGCGCATCCCGACGCAGGCTGATCGGCGACGGCCGGCGTGCCCGGGCACGTGCGCTCGCCGCGTATCGCGGGTAGGTCATAGGACGACCGTGGATTCCAACGGCTCACCCCGGCAGCGGGTATCGGCGCTCGACGCGGCCTTTCTGTCGCTCGAGTCGCCCCAGGCGCCGATGCACGTCGGGTGGGCGGCGCTGTTCGCGCCGCGCGCGGACGGCTCGCGCCCGGGCTTCGAGGAGGTCCGTTCGCACATCGCGGGCCGGCTCGGCCGCGCGCCGCGCTACCGCCAGAGGCTGGTCGAGGTCCCGCTCGGCCTCGATGATCCCGTGTGGGTCGACGACCCCGGGTTCGACATCGCCGACCACGTGCTGCGGGCCGGCCATGGCGACTTCCAGCGACTCGCCGACGAGGTCCTGTCGGCGCCGCTGGCGCATGGCCGCGCGCTGTGGGAGCTGTGGCTCGCCGACGAGCTGCCCGACGGCCGCTTCGGCGTCGTCGGCAAGGCCCACCACTGCCTCGTGGACGGCCTCTCGGCCGTCGAGCTGATGGCGCTCCTGCTCGACCCGGGCCCCGAGCCGGAGTCCGGCGACGACGAGGTCTGGGAGCCGCGGGACGCCCCGGGCGCCATGAAGCTCGCCGCCGAGGCCGTGCGCCACCGGGCCGAGCAGACGCTCGATGTTGCCAGGCTGCCGCTCGGCTACGCGCGCAGGCCGTCGCGCCTGCTCGAGCTTCCCGGCCAGGGGTGGCGAGCGACCCGTGCGCTGCTGCACACCGCGACGCCGGCGGCGCCGCCGAGCCGCCTCAACGGCGCGATGGCGCCGGCGCGCCACCTCGCCTGCCTCGCGCGCTCGCTGGAGGACATCAGGACGATCAAGCGCCAATTCGACACGACCGTCAACGACGTGCTGCTGACCGCGACCGCGGGCGCGCTGCGCGGCCTGGCGCTCGGGCGCGACGAGCCACCGGGCGAGATCAAGGCGATGGTGCCGGTCAGCGTCGAGGCGCCGAGCGAGCGCTGGGGCAACCGCCTCGCGTTCCTGTTCCTCGCGCTGCCGACCGCGGAGGCCGACCCCGTCTGGCGGTTGCGCGAGGTCCACGTCGCCATGCGCGAGCGCAAGCGCGAGGGAGAGCCCGAGACCATCGACGCGGTCTTCAACGCGGTCGCCTACGCGCCGCGCACGGTGCGCCGCATCGTCTCGGGCATCCTCGCCAGCCCGCGGCTGTCGAACCTCACGGTGTCCAACATCCCGGGGCCGCGGGAGCCGATGTACCTCATGGGCTGCGAGGCCAAGCTCGCGTACCCGGTGGTGCCGCTGACCCACGGACACGGGATCTCGATCGGGATGACGACGATCCAAGACCAGGCGTGCTTCGGCATCTACGCGCAGGCCGACCTGGCCGAGGATGCCGAGCGCCTCGCGCGCGGGATCGACGAGGAGATCGACGAGCTGCTCGCGCGCTCGGAACGGATGGCGTAGCAATCTGCGGGGGTGATCGTCGATCAGGCGCCGTCCTGCGAGCGCCTCTGCCGTGCCCGTGGCTCAGGCCCGCGTGATCCCCAGCGCGCGCAGCCGCTCCCACAGCGGCGCGTTGACGCGCTCGGCGGTCTGCTCCAGGGCCCACGCGCGCAGCTCGAGGTCGGGGCGCACGCGTGTCCCCGCCTGCGCGCGCAGGGCGGCGGCGAACGCGGCGGGACCGGCGACCGTCGTCACCGCGCGGTCCCACGTGTGCACGCCGGCCAGCTCGGGAGACACCGTCCGCCGCCCCAGCCGGGCGTACTTGAGGATCCGGTAGGGCAGCGCGGCGTCGTTGAACGGCTCGACGCGGAAGGGGAGGATCCCGGCGTCGGCGCACAGGATCAGGCGGGCCGCCTCCTCGTCGCTGCGTCGCCCCAGCCAGACGAGGTTCGGGGCGGTGCGACACCACGCGAAGTCCGCGTCGCCGGAGCACTCCTCGTCGTGGCGCTCGCCGACGAGCAGCAGCACGAGCTCGGGCATCAGCTCCGCCACGCCGCGCAGCAGCGCCCAGTCCGTGCGCCGGCCCAGATGCCCCAGCGAGACGGCGACCACCGCGGCGGCGGGGTCGGGCGCGGGGAACGAGTCCGCCGCGAGGCCGACGAGCTCGGCGTCGCGCCCCGCCTCGCGCTCGAGCTTGAGCAGCTTGCCCGAGACCACGAAGGTCAGCGCCGAGCGCTCGGCCGCCTGCCGGTGCAGCACGGTGAGGCGCTCGCGCATCCGCGCGGACGCGTCGGGGGCCACCTCGTAGCGGTCCCAGCGCCCGTACCACAGCTCGGCCCCCGGCCGGGCGGCCAGCAGCGCACGGGCCAGCGGCCACTGCACGGGATGGAAGATCCCCACCGCGCGCAGATCACCGCGCACCGCGCGCAGCAGCCGGCGCGCGGTGGCGCGCGCGAGGCGCTCGCGCAGG
>JACCQW010000136.1 GCA_013813955.1 Solirubrobacterales bacterium | reverse complement strand
CTGCAGCTGGGGCGCGGCGTCGCCGACGCGGTGATCGCCCACGCCCGCCGCGACGGCTCCGATCGCAAGTTCGACGGGCGCCGGCCCCGGGGCGACGGCGCCTGGGAGCCGCCGCCCGGCTCGCTGGCGCGCCCCGTCTCCCCGATGGCCGGGACCTGGGACACGTGGGTGATGAAGTCCGGGCTCCAGTTCCGCCCGCCGCCGTTCCCCGAGTACGGGTCCGCCGCCTACCGCGCGGAGGCAAAGGCCGTCGTCGACGCGGACCGCAACCTCACCACCGAGCAGCGGCGGATCGCCAAGTTCTGGGCCGGGGGTCAGGGCACCGCGCTGCCGCCGGGCATCTGGAACCAGGTCACGCTCGCGTTCCTGCACCGCGAGCCGCTGAGCACGCCGCGCACCGCGCGCGTGCTCGCCCTGCTCAACGTCGCCCAGGCCGATGCGGGGATCGCCGCGTGGGACGCCAAGTACGCCTACTGGGTCACCCGGCCGGAGAACGCGATCCGCGATCTCGGGCTGGACCCCGCCTTCAAGCCGTACATCGACACGCCCTTCTTCCCCGCCTACGTCTCCGGCCACGCCACCTACTCCGGGGCGGCGGGCGAGGTGATGGCCCACCTGTTTCCCGCCGAGGCCAAGCTCTTCCGCGCCAAGGCCAAGGAGGCGGCGGACTCCCGCGTCTTCGGCGGCATCCACTTCCCGCTGGACGGGAGCGAGGGGCTGCGTATGGGCCGGAGGATCGGCGCGCTTGCTGTCGCGCGCGCGAAGGCCGACGGAGCCGAGGGGTGAGCGTCCCCGCGCGGACGGCGGCGCTCGTCCTCGTCCTCATCGCAGGCGTCGCGGCCGTCGCCGGCTGCGGCTCGGGCGAGGAGGAGCGGTCGAGCACGTTCGACCCGTTCTCCGATGTCCGCGAGCAGCCCACCGACGCCGAGGTCGCCCAGCGCCGCGCCGCCCCGCGGTGGGAGACCATCAGGACGCTGAGCGGCTCGGGACCGGCGTCGAGGCCCTTCACCGTCCAGCGCGGCGCGATCCAGTGGCGCGCGCGCTGGCGCTGCGACACGGGCCGCCTGGCGCTCGCGGTGAGGTCGCGCGGCGAGCAGTCGCGGCCGCTGGCCGAGGTCGCCTGCCCGCGCAAGGGCGCGGACGCCGGGTTTCGCACCGGCCCGCTGACCTTCGACGTCAGGGCGTCGGGCCCGTGGCGGGTCGTGCTCGAGCAGCAGGTGGACACGGCGCTGCACGAGCCGCCGCTGATGGCGATGCGCTCGCCGCAGACGCGGCTGCTGGCGAGCGGGCGCTTCTATGACATCGAGCGCATCGGCCGGGGCACGGCCTCGCTGTACCGCCTGCCCGACGAGCGGCTCGCCCTGCGCCTGGCCGGTGGCTTCGCCACCGCGGCGAACACGGACCTGTTCGTGTGGCTCAGCCGGGCGTCACGGCCGCGCAACACCGTCGAGGCCGCGCGCGCGCCGCACGTCGTCCTGCGCGAGATCAAGTCCACGCTCGGCGAGCAGAACTACGTGCTGCCCGCGGACGTGGACGCCGAGGACGTCCGCTCGGTCGTCATCTGGTGCGAGCCCGTGCGGATCGCCTACACCGCGGCCATGCTGCGCCGGCGCTGAGCGAGCCGCCCGATGTCGTCGGTGAGGCTCCCGGACACGGTCGACCTCCTCGCCCGGGCGCGCACGGTGCACGCGGCCATCGACGCGGCGGACGGCATCGCACCGCTGTGGCTGGCCACCGCGGGCAAGGGCGGCGCCGGCAAGTCGGTGCTGAGCGGCACGCTCGCGCGGATCCTGGCCCGGCGCGGCCACCAGGTCCTGGCGGTGGACTCCGATCCGATGCCGGGCATGTCCCATTCGCTGGGCGTCACGGAGCCGGCCGTCCCCGCGCTGCTGGCCGCGGCGGAGAAGCCCGAGGGCGCGCCGTGGCGCCTGCGCCGCGGGATCGGCCCGGCCCGGGTCGTGCGCGACTTCACCACGCCGGCCCCCGACGGGGTGCGCCTGCTGCAGCTCGGCAAGGCGGACAAGGACGGGCTCGCGCCGGTCATGGGCGCGTTCCACGCCTTCCTGCACGTCGTGCACCGCATCGGTGACCCGCCGTCGCTGCGCCGCTGGACGATCGTGGGCGATCTGCCGGCCGGCCCGCGCCACCCGGGCGCCGGCATCTCGGCCTACGCGCGCCTGTATGTCGTTCTCGTCGAGCCCACGAGCCAATCCGCGCTCACGGCCCGGCGCATCCTGCGCCTCGCGCGCGAGCACCTCGGCGCCGACGTCCTCGTCGTCGCCAGCAAAGTCGCCGACACCGAGGGCCGCGAGCGCCTGGAGCGCCTGCTCGGCGAGGCCGCCGACCTCGAGATCCCGGCCGATCCGGCGGTGCAGGACGCGGAGCGCCGCGGCCTGGCGGTGATCGACGCGGCGCCCGACTGCGCTGCCGTGCGCGCCGTGCAGCGGTTGGCGGACGTCATCGAGGCGCGTAGGGTGCGAGCAGCATGAAGATCGCGGTGGCGGGCAAGGGCGGGGCGGGCAAGACGACGGTGTCCGGCACGGTCGCGCGCGCGTTCGCGCGCGCCGGTCATCCGGTGATCGCGGTGGACGCCGATGTCAACCCGATGCTCGGGATCTCGCTCGGGCTCGGCATGGACGCCACCGAGAGCCTGGCCGCCGTGCGCCAGGACCTCGACCACGGCGACGGCGGTCACGAGCACGTCGCCACGGTGGAAGCGATGCTTGAGCGCTACGGCGCGGACGCGCCGGACGGGGTCCGCGTGGTCGTCGCCTCGCGCGTGGACAGGCCCGACTCCGGCTGCGGGTGCTGCGGCATCACCGCCGACCGGCTGCTCGGCGAGCTCGAGAGCACGGGTCGGACCGTGCTCGGCGACCTGGAGGCCGGGATCGGCGTGCTCGCGCGCATGGGGGCGGGCAGCCTCGACGTCGTGCTCGTGGTCGCCAACCCCACCCCGAAGTCGATCGAGGTCGCGCGCCGCGCGGTCGAGACCGCGGTCGCCCGCGACAGCCGGGTGCTCATCGTCGCCAACCGCGTGCGCGACGACGCCGACCTGGATGCGATCCGGGCGGTGCTCGGCGAGCACGACCTGGTCGTGATCCCCGAAGATCCGGTCATCGCCCGCGCCGATGCCGAGGGCGTCGCACCGATCGACCTCGACGCCGAGGCCCCGGGGGTTCGGGCGCTCGTCGCGCTCAGCGAGCGGCTGGCCGCGCAGGCGGCCTGAGCAGCTCACTCAGGCTCGCGCCACCACACTCGCCACGGCTCGCCGGCGCTCGTCGCCGATGACCTCCTCGCGGTAGCGCAGCACGCGCAGGCCGGTGAAGGCGTGCAGCAGCTCGTTGTGGCCGAGCAGGACCTCGCGGTTCATCTCCCGGCCGAGGACGTCGACGTGGTCGCGGGTGAACGTCTCGTAGAACAGCAGGCCGCCGGGGGCGAGCGCCGCGGCGAGCGCCGGCAGCAGTGCCCGCTGCAGAAAGTAGAAGCAGGTGACGACGTCGTAGGCGCCGTGCTCCAGCGGGTCGGGCGCGGCCGCGAGATCGACCTGCTGCGCACGCACCGGCAGCCCGCGAGCGCGCGCGGTGTCCGCCAGCGCGTCCACCACCACGTCGGAGACGTCCAGCGCGTCGACCTCGAAGCCGATCTCGGCGAGGTACAGCGCCTCGCGCCCGCGCCCGCAGGCGACGTCCAGCGCGCGGCGCGCCGGCTGCTCGTCCAGGAGCGCCCGGTGCTCGGTCAGCCAGGGCCGCGGCGTCCAGCCTCCGACCTGCACGCTCGAGTGCTTGCGATTCCAGCGCTCGCGATCGTCCTCGGGCGGCCCGTCCGTCACCGGTCGGCGCCCGCGGTGCCTGGCCGCGGCCGGCTCAGGCAGGGGCGCCGATACCGGCGAGCCGGTCGGCGAGATCGACGAGCGCGCGGACGCCGGGAGCGTCGGGATCGACGTCGATCGCCGCACGGCCGTCGCGATCGGCCTCGGCGATCGCGGGCTCGTCGGGCACGATCACGTATTCGTGATTCTCGCCGAGCGCGGCGTGGATGGTCGCGAGATCCTCGTCGTCGCGGACGCGGTTGGCGACCACGATGACCCGCGGCGCACGCTCGGGCGCCGCCTCGAGCGCGCGGCGCGCGACCTCGAGCGACTTTGCGGTGGGCTGCGCGACGACGACCACGACGTCGGCCTGGCCCGGCTGCAGCCGCAGGACGGTGCCGATCCCGGCCTCGAGGTCGCCGACCACGATCTGGTCGGTCCCCTCGAGCTCACCGAGCAGCTGCTCGGCGGACACCCCGCAGCACGTGCAGCCTGGGTTGGGCTGGTCGATACGCGAGGCGACCACGAGCCGAATGCCGTCCGGCGCGTCGGTACCGAAGCGGTCGACGAAGCCCTCCGTCGAGCGCTCGTGCTCGGTCTCGCCCGTCGCCAGGCCCTCGCGCACCGCGGTCAGCAGGTCGGTCTGCTCGGGGCCGACGCCGAGCGACACCCCGAGCATCGGGTTCGTATCGGCGTCGAGTGCGAGCACGCGATGACCCGCCTGGGCCAGGGCTCGGGCCACGGTGCCGGACACCGTGGTCTTTCCGACGCCGCCTTTTCCGGCTACAACGATCTTCATTCAGTGGATGCTACTCCCCTCCAGGTGATCGGCCAACCGCTCGACGGCCCGCACCACCGGGGAGTCCGGCGCATGGTCCAGCAGGGCCGCGCCGGCACGCTCGGCAGAGCGCACGCCCTCATCGACGGGCACGGCGACCGCGACGGGCAGGTCCAGGAAATCCGCCACCCGCGGCGCGTCCTGCTCGCCGGCGACCTTGTTGACCACGAGCGACATCTCGACCTCCGCCCGCGCGGCGCGGGCGATCCGCGTGATCCGTCGCGCGGTGAGCATGGACTGCCAGGTCGGCTCGACCACGAGCACGTAGCGCTCGGCGTACGGAGCCCAGTCGAAGGCGGTCTGCCGCGGCCCCGCGGGCAGGTCGCCGAGGATCACCCAGTCGTGGAACGTCGCCGCGCGGCCCAGCCCGTGGATCGTCATGTAGAAGGCCTGCGTCGCCGCCATGACCGGCGCCATGCCCTCGCGCGTGACCTTGCCGATCTGCAGGAGCCGGACCCCGTCGGGGGCGTCGGTCGCGTAGCGCTGAATGGCCCGCACGGGCCCCACCCCGTGGATGAAGCGCCAGCGGTTGTTCTCGCCCCGCTCGGCCGCGGCGAGCAGCGGAGGCTCCGCCGGCACGTCGGCGCCCAGGCTCAGGGAGAGGCCGGGCAGGGGGTCTGAGTCCAGCGCCAGGACCCGGTGCCCGCGCCGCGCGAGGGTGCGCGCGAGCGTCGCGGCGATCACGGACTTCCCCGCACCTCCCTTTCCCACCACGGCCAGTCGCATGTCCACCAGCATGCCCGAAACGGCCGGACCGCCGTCAGGAGGGCGCGTGCGTCAGCGGGGCTCGCGCGCCGGCCGGCGATCGCGATCGAGGGCGACGAACTCCCCGTAGCGGCCGAGGAACACGTCGAGTATGCGATGCGTGCTCGACAGGGCGAGCGCCGACTGGTGCAGCTCCTCCATCCCCGCCCGCGTGAGCTGGTACATGCGCCGGTCGGGCCCGCTGGAGGAGGACTCCCATGCGGAGCGGACGAGGCCGTCGCTCTCCAGCGCGCGCAGCGCCCGGTACAGACGCCCGGGATCGTCGCGGTTGAAGCCGAGCGGGTGCAGCCGCTCGAGCAGGTCGTAGCCGTGGGCGGTCTGCTCGCGCAGCAGCAGCAGCAGGCACGGCCGCAGGAAGTTCTTGGGCAGGACGCCGGGCGGCGACTCAGTTGGAGTGGACATGCCCTGCCTTGTGCGCCAGGCAGTCCGCGGCGGCGTCGGGCGACTCGTGACACCAGCAGTCCGCGTCGCATTCGCCGTGGGGTGGCTTGGTCAGGTCGGCCATCTCGTCGGCGAAAGTGCGCTTTCCGCTCTCCTCGCCCGCGGGGCTCAGCCGGTACATGGTGTCCACCTGCACAAGCAGGTCGTCCTCCACGAAGCGGCCGAGGTAGGCGGCCAGCGTCGGCTCGGGGACGGCGAGGAAGCGGCTGAGCTCCTCCAGCGTGGGCGTGTCGGCGATCCCCTCCGAGCGCATCCAGTACATGGCCTGGAGCACCTCGTCGCGGATGCGCAGGACCTCAAGCTCGTCCATTGCCGTTCCCCGCCCAGCGATGTGCGATCTCGTCGATCGCCTTGATGGCCGGCGCGTCGGGCGCGAAGTCCAGCGGTGCCAGCCCTGCATGCTCGGCACCCGGGAAGCCCGCGTCGAAGGGCACCGTGCCGCCGAGCTCGAGCTCGTGGCGCTCGGCGAACGCCTGCACGGCCTCGAGCTCGCGCTCGTCGCGGATCTTGTTGGCCACCAGCGCGACGCGCTCGAGGCCGAGGTCGTTGGCCAGCGCCGCCATCCGCCGGCCGGTCTCCAGCGACTTGAAGTAGGGCTCGACGATCGCGAGCATCGCGTCGGCGTAGATGGCGGTGCCCCGGGACAGGTGCTCCGGCGAGGCCTCCGTGTCCAGGATGCAGACGTCGTTGCCGTCCTCGGAGACGGCGTCGATGATCGACCGCACCGTTGCGTGCATGTGGCACAGGCAGCCGGTGTTGGCGTGCTGGGGCAGGGCCATGACCAGCAGCTGGACCCCGTCGGGTCCCGACACCGAGTGCGAGGCCTTGATCTGGTCGAGTGACTGCGTCAGCTCGGCCCCTTCCGTGGTGCGCCGCAGCAGGTCGGGCGGCAGCACGGGCATCGCGCTCATACGCTCGGCGGGGATGCCGAGGGTGAGCGCGAGGTTCGGGTTCGAGTCGCCGTCGATCGCGAGCACGTTCTGGCCGCCCCGGGCAAGCAGGCGAGCCATGGTGCCGGAGATCGACGTCTTCCCCGAACCGCCCTTTCCGGCGATGGCAAGTTTCATGGCCCGGACTTTACTCCTCCCGGTGAGTGCTCGCCACACATAGCGGCCCGCCGGGCCTCCCTCAGGGGTTGCCGAGGACCTGGAAGGAGCGCATCTCGCCACGCACCCGCCGCGGGAAGTAGCCGGTAAACAGCGTGTAGGAGTGCACGGTGCCCTGACGCTTGGCGATCGCGTCGCGCACCGCGCTAGACAGCTGCGCGTTCAGACGCCAGCGCCCGTTGCTGATGCGCGCATTGCGCTGAAGCGTCGTCGTGCGTCCCGCGGAGTCGTACTCAAGCTG
>JACCQW010000131.1 GCA_013813955.1 Solirubrobacterales bacterium | reverse complement strand
AGATCGGCCTGCGCGACGACCCGATCCAGCCGCTGGTCATCCGCGCGAACATCGGCGACTGCGTCGAGATCAACTTCACCAACAACGCCTCCGGCGGCGACTTCGGCATGCACATCGACGGCCTGGCCTTCGACGCCCAGAACTCCGGCGACGCCGTCGGGCGCAACCCCTCCTCCTCGGTCGCCCGCGGCCAGAGCCGCACCTACCGCTTCTACGTCCCCGAGGACGACACCTTCGAGGGCACGCACTACGTGCGCCCCGGCCCGGGCAACCGCGACGCGGTCAGCCACGGCCTGTTCGGCGGGCTCGCGGTCGAGCCGCGGGGCTCGACCTACCACTCGCCGAAGGACCTCTCACCGATCGACTCCGGCTGGGAAGCCGTCATCAGGCCGCCGGGCAAGAAGGCCTTCCGCGAATACGTGCAGCTGTACCACGAGATCGGCAACGAGGACTACGACGTCGTCGACGCCGCCGGCGCGAAGCTGCCGCGCGTGGACCCGACCACCGACAGCTACCGGCCGGGCGCCCGCGCGATCAACTACCGCTCCGAGCCGTTCATGCGCCGTCTGGAGCGCCCGGGAGCGGAGGACGAGAAGGCGCACGGCTACGGCTCCTACACGTTCGGTGACCCCGCGACGGTCATCCCGCGCGGC
Organism: Solirubrobacterales bacterium; assembly: GCA_013813955.1. Classification (GTDB taxonomy): domain Bacteria; phylum Actinomycetota; class Thermoleophilia; order Solirubrobacterales; family Solirubrobacteraceae; genus CADCVQ01. The sequence goes on along the minus strand of JACCQW010000131.1, from coordinate 2,171 downwards.
TACCAGGGCGACCCGACGAAGATCCGCATCCTGCACGCGGGAGCCGAGGTCTTTCACATCTTCCACCTGCACGGCGGCGGCATCCGCTGGCGCCTGAACCCCAAGGCCGACCCGCTCTTCGACTACCAGAAGACCGGCCTGGACAAGAACCCGGAGGAGGGCGCGGGGTCGACCCGGCTGGACTCCCAGGCCTTCGGCCCGGGCGAGTCCTATGACCTCGAGATCGAGGGCGGCGCCGGCGGCGTCCAGCAGGGCGCCGGCGAGTTCCTCTTCCACTGCCACATCATCGAGCACTACGTCTCGGGCATGTGGGGCTTCTGGCGCGTCTTCGACACGCGACAGCCGGGCCTCGCGCCGCTGCCCGACCGCGTGCCATTGCCCACCGCGGTGGACTCCGCGGGCCTGGTCGGCAGGACGATGCCCGACGGCACGACGATCACGCAGGCCAACCTCGACGACTGGATCCGTCCGCAGCTGCCGCCGCAGGGCGTGCCCGCCGACGACCAGGACGCCGCGGTGTGGGACTGGAAGACCGACGAGCGCGCCGCCGGCGCGCCGGTCTACCTCGGCGAGCGCGAGGACCGCTCGGCCTGGGCGAACTACACCAACGCGCGGGACACCGAGAAGCTCGACGGCCACCCGAGCCTGATGGCCGGCGACGCGGTCGCGCGCCTGGAGGGCGAGACCGTCGACCGCCCGAAGATCCGCTTCAACCCCAGCAACGGGCGCCCGGCGTTCCCGCTCCTGCGCCCGCAGGTCGGCAAGCGGCCGCCGTTCTCGCCCAACAAGCACTCCGGCGCGCCGTACCTCGGGGAGACCGGCAACGTCCCCAGCGGCGCTGCGCCCAGCCCGTTCGCCGGGCGCCAGGACGGCATCTGCCCGTCCGGCGCCCCCGTGCGCACGTTCAACATCGTCACGATCGCCACCCCGGTCCCCGTCGCGAAGCCGGTGCCGGGCAACGCCGGAGTCGATGCCGGCGGGCAGATCTTCGTGCTCGCCCAGGACGTCGAGGACGTGCTCGCCGGTCGCAAGCAACCCGAGCCGCTGGCGATCCGCGCGAACGTCGGCGACTGCGTGGCGGTCACGCTGACCAACCGCATCCCCGATGCGGCCGTGGACCGCGGGTTCTCCAAGACGAACCTGCATATCCACCACGTGCAGTTCGACACCCAGGCCTCCGACGGCGTCAGCACGGGCCTCTCCTACGAGCAGTCGGTGGAGGACTACCCGACGGCCGACCCGCAGCTGGCCGCTTCGGCCGGCCCGGGCTCGAGGACGCTATCGCTGACGGACGCGTCGAAGTTCCAGCCGGGCGTGGCGATCGCCGTCGGCCAGGGCACCGAGGAGATCGAGATCCGCACGGTCGAGTCGGTCAGCGCCAACACGGTGACGCTGACCGAGGCGCTGGACAAGGACCATTCGGCCGGCCACTCCGCGGGCACGGAGTTCGTGCAGTCGCGCTGGTACGCCGACGTTCTGATGGACAACGTCTTCTGGCACGACCACGTGGACGGCATCCACGGCTGGCCCAAGGGCCTGGTCGGGCAGCTCATCGTCGAGCCCAAGGGCTCCACCTACCACGACCCGGTCACCGGCAACCAGATCCGCTCGGGCGCGCTCGCCGACATCCGCACGACGAGCCCGCTGGCCACCGGCCAGGTGGAGGGCAGCTTCCGCGAGCTCGCGCTGTGGACGATCAACGGCAACTCGGTCTCGGACTCGACGGTGAACCTGCGCGCCGAGCCGTGGGCCAACCGCACCGCGGTCGATCCCGACCCGTCGGTGCTGTTCAGCTCCTGGCGCCACGGCGACCCCAACACGCCGCTGCCGCGCGCCTACACCGGCGATCCGATCGCGATCCGCACGATCAACGTCGGGACGACGCTGGACACGCTCAAGGTCGACGGGCACCGCTTCTTCCGCGAGAACCGCTTCCTGGACGGCGAGAACCGGACCAAGGCGACGCCGACCGACACCGTCCACTACGGCGTCTCCGAGCGCTACACGGCGATCCTCGACGGCGGCGCCGGCGGCCCCGAGCAGCGGCCCGGTGACTACCTGTACGCCAACGGCATCGGCCGGCGCTTCCGCCAGGGCGCGTGGGGGCTGCTGCGCGTGCTGCCGCGGCGCGTGGGCGACCTGCAGCCGCTGCCCGGCCGGGAGCCGAACGC
>JACCQW010000104.1 GCA_013813955.1 Solirubrobacterales bacterium | reverse complement strand
ATCGGGTTCATGAGCGGCAACCAGCAGGGCCCGGACATCATGTGCGAGGTCTTCATCCTGGCCCCGACCGACCTGCTCGACGACGACGACACGGCCGCCGCCCAGCTCGCGCCAGCGGCCTGACGCTCCCTGCAGCGAGCGCGGCGCCGGGGAGCACGCGTAGCGTCCTCGCGCGGCCTTGATTGTGTCGTGCTGATGAATCGTGCTTGTGCGCTTCGAACCGGTCTGTATTCTCAACGAGCAGAGGGCATGAAGGTGAGGTCGGCGCCTCCCGATAACGGGGCGCGGGCAACATGATCTGACTTCCGAGGTCTGACGTTTTCCCCGACCCCGGAGATTCCCTTGCCCGAGACACATCCCCACCGCGACTGGAGCACCAGTCGCCCAGTCGACTGGCCGCAGGCGCCGACCGACGCTCAGTCACGGCCCGCGGGCCGCGCGACGAGCTGTCTGCAGCTCGCTGCACCGGCAGGCGACGCGCGCCGCCGATCGCGCGTGCAGGACGCGCTGGCGGCCGGTCAGCTCACGATCCGCTCCGAGCGCCAGGACAGCACCCACGTGGTCGCCGTGGTCGGTGAGCTCGACCTCGCCACCGCGCAACGCGTCGAGGACGAGTTGCAGGCCGTCGAGGCAACCGATGTCGAGCAGGTCATCGTTGACCTTGCGGGTCTGACGTTCGTCGATAGCAGCGGCCTGCATCTCATCGCTCGAGCTGAGGAGCGATGCAGGACAAAGGGCAAGCGGCTGGTACTGCGACACGGCACACCGCAGATTCAGCGCGTTTTCGCGCTCGCCGACGCCGACATGTTGCCCTTCGCCGCATGACCGGGTCGGCCACAACAGCAGACCACGCCGAGGTTGGCCAGGCCACCCGCGACCTCTTCGACATCTTGACCCGGGCGCAGCGGCTCGGCTTCTGTCACTGGCGCGTAGCGACTGCGCTGGGCACCTCACCGCACGAACTCGCGCTCATCGAGCACGTCCCCGGCCGCGCATGACTCTGACATCAGAGCTCATCGACATCACTCAGCTCATCCCAGCACCTTGCGCTGTGCGGCGACGTTGAGCACCCGCAGCGCCCCGCGGGGCAACCCGTCCACGGTCGCTTTCGATCGCACCGGGGGTTGATCGTGGCGTCGGCGTTGACGCGCGCGATCTCCTCGGAGATCGTCGCACTGTACGCGCGGGTGTACGAGCACGATCGCACGACCGCGACGACCTACATCAACGACAACGTCGTGCTCTGCGTCCTGGAGAACATCCTCACCGAGCACGAGGCGACACTGATCGACGCCGGCTCGAGCACGGTAGTCATCGACGGGCGCGTCGCGTTTCAGACCGCCACCCAGGACGAGTTCACCGCCGCCGTCGAACGGCTGACACACCGCCGCGTCGTCGCGTTCATGAGCGCCAATCAGAGCGCGCCCGGCGTCGCGGCCGAGCTGTTCTTCCTCGACGCAACCCCGCTCGCCGCGGCAGCGAGCCTCACATGACTGCCGCCACAGGCGCGGCCCGCGGCGCGGGCGACGACAACGAGGTCATGGCAAGCGTCAAGGTCGGATCCGTCGACGCGCTCAGCGTGCTGTATGACCGCTACTGCGACCGGGCCTACCGGATCGCACGATCGGTATGTCGTGACGACGGCCGCGCCCAAGAAGCCGTCCAAGAGACCTTCATCTCGATCTGGACGACCCGCCGGACCTACGAGCCGCGCGGCAACGTCGCCCCCTGGGTGCTGACGATCGCGCGTCACCGAGCGATCGACATCGCTCGCCGCAACGCCCCGCACGCCGCGCACCGCGCCAGCGACGAGCGCCTGCACAAGCTGCCCGCGCCCAGCAACGTCGCCGAGCTCGTCGCCGGACGCGCCGAAGCGCACGATCTGCTGGGGCTGCTGGCCCAACTCCCCGACGCGCAGCGAGAGGTCATCACGCTCGCCTTCTACGGCCAGCTGACCCACACGGAGATCGCCGAGCACCTGCACCTTCCCGCGGGCACCGTCAAGGGACGCATGCGCCTCGGCCTGCAACGACTACGCGGCGACATCGACCGTGTCGTGTCCTAGGAACCTGCGCTCCCGGCCCCGGCGCATCCTCGAAATACGCGTGAACCGGTCGGCACGTCGCCTGCGCAGTAGCGAGCATGAGCATGCTTCGCGAACGCCTCGTCACGATAGAGGGCAAGCTGCACGGGCTGCTGGTCCGTCACGCCATCAACGCGCTGCGGATCACCGTCGGCGCGATCTTCTTGGGCTTCGGCGTCCTGAAGTTCTTCCCCGACGTCAGCCCCGCCCAGGGCTTGTCGATCAAGACGATCGACCTGCTGACGTTCGGCCTGATCCCCTGGGAAGTCGGGATCGTCGCGATCGCCGCGCTGGAGTGCTTCATCGGGATCTGCCTACTCGCCAACCGCTGGATGCGCGGCTGCTCGTCGTTCAGTTCATCGGGATTCTCGCTCCCCTCGTGCTCCTGACCGGACGCCTGTTCAGCGGCCCGCACCACGCACCCACGCTGGAGGGCCAATACGTCCTCAAGGACATCATCCTCGTCGCCGCCGGCATGGCGATCGCCGCCGGCACGTTCCGCGGCGGGCGCCTGATCCGCGACGAACCCGGAGTCCCCGACACCCCGCCGGAACCGACCGCCAAACCGGCTGACGAACCCGACGCCAGCCACAAACTGCAGATCGTCCTCAGCGCCACCGGCGGCGAGCGCACCGTCGAAGACGTCTGCGACGAACACCACATCCCCCAGAGCACGTACTACGCATGGCGCACCGCCACCTACCACGGAGCCATTACCGCCCTCGACGAGCAAACCAACGGCATCGGCGAAACGCACGAACAGCCGGTTGCCGGGTTCGCAAATGAGGCTGCGCGGCATTCTGCGACACGAGAGGACCGGCCATGACGTACCTGGCGCAATCCGACATGAAGCCCAAGTCGAGCGGCGGGAGCCACGATGTCCTCGCTGCTTG
>JACCQW010000055.1 GCA_013813955.1 Solirubrobacterales bacterium | reverse complement strand
GCTACTACGAGGAGGGCGTCTTCTCGGAGGAGCCCGGCGACAACCAGTGCCTGGTGGAGATCGGCTGCTGGGGCCCGGTGGTGCAGTGCAACATCGTCGAGCGCGGCGCGATCAACCACATGGGCGGCTGCATGGTCGCCGGCGGCGCGTGCATCGGCTGCACGATGCCCGGCTTCCCCGACAAGTACAGCCCGTTCTACAAGGCGCCTCCCGGATCGGCCCTCTCCGGTGGCGTCTCGAAGGTATACGGCGGCGGAATCCGGCGGCTGCGCCGGCTGTCGATGAAGAGCGGCAACCGCACGGGGATCTGGGACAACGCCCACGAGGTTCCCTCCGGCTGGGGGGTCGCGCACGGCCGGCCCGATCCGATCCAGAAGATGAACACGTTCTTCTACAAGAAGCTGCAGTACCACGGCACGGTCAACCACGGGGCGCGCAACAAGAAGCAGCCGCTGCCCGGGAGCCGCGACATCCTCAAGCAGAAGGGCGTGGACATGGAGAAGAGCGTCCCCGTCCTCGGCGAACGCGTCATCACCCGGGAGGAGCTCTAGATGTCCGTCCAGGACGCGACCGCAGGGCCCGGCGGCGCGCGCCGCATCGACTTCGAGCCGGTCAGCCGGGTGGCGGGTGCGCTCGCCTTCCACACCCAGGTCGACCTCGGCAACGGCGAGGTCCTCGGCACGGCCTCGCTGGCGACGCTGTTCCGCGGCTACGAGGTGATCCTCGAGGGCCGCGATGCCCGCGACGCGATCTTCCTCTCCAGCCGCGCGTGCGGCGTGTGCGGCGGAGCGCACGCCACGGCGTCGGCCCTCGCCTGCGAGATGACCTTCGGCGTCCACCCTCCGGCGATGGGGATCGCATGCCGCAACATGCTCTCGGCGGCCGAGTGCCTCTACGACCTCCCGACCCATCTGTTCCTGCGCGCGGGCCCGGACTACTCCGAGGCGACGGTGCGGGAAACAAACCCCGAGCTGTGGGCCCGTGCGGAGCAGGCCCCGGCTCCCGGCCTGGCGACGCACGGCTATGCGCGCGTGGCCGACATCATGGCCGCGCTCACGCGGTCCTCAGGCGAGCTGTACATCGAGGCGCTGCGCATGTCACGCGTCGCCCGCGAGGCCTACGTGCTGACCGGCGGCAAGTTCCCCCATCCCCAAACGATCGTCCCCGGCGGCCTGAGCGCGACGATCGATCCCTCCGACCTGAACGTCGCGATGCTGCGCGTGGTCAAGTTCTTCGACTACGGGCGCAAGGTCGTCGCGGTCTGGGACGACCTCACCGACTTCCTCTACGAGGCCGATCCGCGGTTCGCCGACGTCGGGGCCGGGCCGAAGAACTTCGTCGACCTCGGCCTGTGGGACGACCCCTTCACCTACGACGCGACGTTCGAGAACTCATCCGCCTGGGGCGAGGCTCGCTGGGCGACCCCGGGCGCGATCGTGGACGGCCGGCTGCGGACCACCGACCTCCAGCAGATCGACGCGGGGATGGAGGAGTTCGTCGAGCACTCCTACTACGACGACTGGACCGGCAACGGCGGCCCCCCGTTCGACGCCGATCCGGCGGGCAACCGCATCTCCGCGCACCATCCCTCGAACAAGAAGACACTGCCCCACCCCGGGGACCCCGACCCGCGGGGCGGATACTCGTGGTCGACCGCGCCGCGCTGGGAGCGCCACGCGATGGAGACCGGGGCCGGCGCGCGCCTGTGGGCCACCGCGCTCGCCGGGATGCAGCCGCACGGCCTCTTCGCCGAGGCGACAGGGCACAGCCTGAGGCTGGGCGTGCCGCAGGGCGAGCTGCTGGGGACCACGCTCGAGTGGTTCGTCCCGCAGCGCTGGAACGCGTTGGAGCGCCATCGCGCCCGCGCGTACTCACTGGTCCATTCGGCGCTCGTGGCCTACGAGAGCCTGGTGATCGCCTATGACCTCGCGCGGCGCGGGGGCCCGGACGCCAAGGTGTTCACGCACTACACGGTCCCCAAGGACCACCGCATCGGCGTCGGTCTGTGGGGCAGCGCGCGCGGCTACCTCAGCCACCACATGGAGATCGACGGTGGTGTCATCGAGAACTACCAGATCCTCGGCCCCTCGACGTTCACGGCCTCGCCGACCGATGCCTTCGGCACGCCGGGCCCGATCGAGCAGGCCGTGCGGGCTACGCCGCTGGTCAGCTCCGCCCAGCCCGAGCGCTGCATCGACGTGCTGCGCACGATCCGTAGCTTCGATCCGTGCATGGCCTGCGCGACGCACTGACCGGCGCACGGCCCGCGACGAGCACGCGGTGGGCCCGCCCCGACGTGCGGTGTGCCCGCCCCGACGTCAGGCCGGGGCGTCGAGCACGGCCCCGTCGGGCAGCGCCTCCTCGCACGCGCGCACGAAGAAGCCGTACAGCCACGGACGCTTGAGCTCGGCGGGGTCGCCGGCCACGGCCTCCTCGCGCTCGCGCAGGTGCTCCTCGATCGTGCGCCGGGCCAGGTAGTGGCGGACGTGGCCCCCCGGCCCGGGGACACGCCAGGTCATCGCGGTCTCGTCGTCGGGGCTCGGCTTGCCCAGCGGCTCGAGGCGGGCGAGGTCGCCGCAGGCCTCCGTCAGCGCCCGCGACCAGCTGCCCGTGAGCGCGAAGCGCTCGGTCAGCATGGCGGGGACCCAGTCGGCGCTCAGCCGCGCCGGCTCGAAGAGGTCGGCCTCGACGACGCGGGCGAGGTACCCGAAGTGGCGCAGGCCGTGGTCGAGCGGGATCTCGTCAGCCACCGTGAACGCCTGGCCGGCGGCCTCCAGTACCGCGGCGATGGCTTCTTCGGGGCGTTCCTCGCTACGCTTCTCGACCTGCCCGAAGAGGGCCTCGACCAGCGTCTGGCGGACGAGGCCGGAGTTAACGGCCAGAAAGCCGTCGTGTGCATCGGTCATAGCTCAGGGTCGCCCATGGGAGATCGGGGTAATGCTAATGCGCCGACCGCGGGAAGTTCATGTGCCGGGGCCACATCTATGTGTACCATGCACACAGCGGAGTCCAGTCTGGGAGGAGAGACCGACCGATGGCTTATGCGAGGTACGGAGAAGAGATGAGGCTTCAGACGGTCCCCAACGCGGGCGGCGTCTTCGGCGCCGACGTGAAGTCTGGGCTGGGCGGTCTGGGCGGAAGCCCCGACGGGCCGCTCAACGTGGTCCACGTCTTCTGGATCGCGGGCATGAGCTGCGACGGGTGCTCGATCGCCGCCACCGGCGCGACCAACCCCTCCGTCGAGGACCTCCTGCTCGGGCGGATCCCGAACCTGCCGAAGGTCGTCCTCCATCACCCCGTGCTGTCCCCCGGGGCCGGCGGCGAGTTCATCCGGCCCTTCCGCCAGGCCGTCAACGGCGAGCTGGGCGCGCCCTACGTGGTGGTGCTCGAGGGCTCGGTCCCCGACGACCAGGCGTTCCCGACCGAGTACGGCTACTTCTCGGCGATGGGCGCCGGGGGCTTCGATCCCGAGTCGGAGACCGACCAGCCCAACCGCGTGACCGACTGGCTGTGGAAGCTGGCCCCGGGCGCGGCGGCGTACATCGCGATCGGTACGTGCGCGACGTGGGGCGGGATCCCCGCCGCCGCGGGCAACATCACCGGCTCGATGAGCCTCACGGACTTTCTCGGCGAGGACTACCGCTCGGCGCTCGGCGTGCCCGTCGTCAACATCCCCGGGTGCTCGCCGGTGGGCGACAACTTCACCGAGACCGTCGCCGCGGTGCTGCTGTTCCTGCAGAACCTCGCGCCGGTGCCGAAGTTCGACGAGCTCGGCCGGCCGGCGTGGCTGTTCACCGAGACGGTGCATCGCCACTGCCCGAAGGCGGGCTACTACGAGGAGGGCGTCTTCGCGGAGGAGTTCGGCGACAATCAGTGCCTGGTGGAGATCGGCTGCTGGGGCCCGGTGGTGCAGTGCAACATCGTCGAGCGCGGCGCGATCAACCACATGGGCGGGTGCATGGTCGCCGGCGGCGCGTGCATCGGCTGCACGATGCCCGGCTTCCCCGACAAGTACAGCCCGTTCTACAAGGCGCCTCCCGGATCGGCGATCTCCGGCGGAATCTCAAAGGTGACCGGCGGCGGGATCCGGCGGCTGCGCCGGCTGTCGATGAAGACCGGCAACCGCACGGGGATCTGGGACAACGCCCACGAGGTGCCCTCCGGGTGGGCTCGTGCGCACGGCAAGAAGGGCCCGCTCGACAGCGTCAACTCCTACTTCTACAAGAAGCTGCAATACCACGGTTCGGTCAACCACGCGGCGCGCAACAAGAAGCAGCCGCTGCCCCAGAGCCGGGACATCCTGAGACAGAAGGGCGTGGACCTCAACCGGAGCGTCGACGTCCTTGGCGAACGGGTTAAGTCCCGGAAGGAGCTTTGAATGTGCTTTAAGAACCTGCCGATCGAGTTCGACGCGCAGGGCAACGCGACGCTGAAGCCCGGCGTCGCCGATCCCTACTCCTACACGGAGACCCCGCTTCCCACGCCGATCGAGGACGACCCGGAGAAGATGCGCGAGCTGTTCGCCCGCAACGGGGCGATCCGCCGCGTCGACTTCGACCCGGTCACCCGGGTGGCGGGCGCGCTGGCGTTCCACACGGTGGTCGACCTCGACAACCGCGAGGTGCTCGAGACGGCGTCGATGGCCACCCTCTTCCGTGGCTACGAGATCATCCTCAAGGGCCGCGACCCGCGCGACGCGATCTTCATCTCCAGCCGCGCCTGCGGCGTCTGCGGCGGCGTGCACGCGACCTGCTCCGCGCTGGCCTGCGAGATGGCGTTCGGCGTCAAGCCGCCGCCGATGGGGATCGTGGCGCGAAACCTGCTGCTGGGGGTCGAGTACCTCTACGACCATCCGATCCACCTGTCGCTGCTCGCCGGCCCCGACTTCTCCGAGGCCGCCGTCCGCGAGACCAACCCGGAGATCTGGGAGCGCGCGACGAACACGCGCACGCAGGGCCGTGAGGTCCACGGCTACGAGTTCATGTCCGATCTGATGACCGACCTCACGCCGCTGACCGGCAAGCTCTACCTGGAGGGTCTGCACTACACGCGCCTGGCGCGCGAGGCCTACGTGTTGATCGGCGGCAAGTACCCCCATCCCCAGACGGTCGTGCCGGGTGGCGTGAGCACCACGATCGACCCGTCGGACCTGAACGAGATCATGCTGCGCGTCGTCAAGTACTTCGACTACGGGCGCAAGACCGCGGCGATCTGGGACGACCTGGCTGAGTTCTTCTACGAGGTCAACCCGAAGTACAAGGACATCGGGACCCGCCCCAAGAGCATGCTCGAGCCCGGCCAGTGGGACGACCCCTACGCCTACGACGCCACCTACGAGAACTGCGACGACTGGGGCTCCAAGCGCTGGGCGCCTCCCGGCGTCCTCGTCGACGGCGAGCTCGTCACCACGAGCCTGCAGATGGTCAACGCCGGCGTGGAGGAGTTCGTCGAGCACGCCTTCTACGAGGAGTGGACTGGGAACGGCAACGGCAACGGGCACTACAAGTTCCCCACCGATCCCGCGGGCAACCCGCTGTCGCCCTACCACCCGTGGAACAAGGAGACGATCCCCAAGCCGACCGCCACGAGCTGGAAGGAAAAGTACTCGTGGTCGACCGCGCCGCGGTGGGACCGTCAGGCGATGGAGACCGGGGCCTACTCCCGCATCTGGGCGGCGGCGATGACGCCGCACTACCGCGAGAGCCGCTACATCGAGCCGACCGGGCACAGCCTGAAGATCCACCTGCCCAAGGCGGAGCTGCCCAACACCGAGATCGAGTGGAAGATCCCCGAGACCTGGGGCGCCTTCGAGCGCAACCGCGCCCGCGCGTACTGCATCCTCTACACCGCGGCGATCGCCTACGACAACCTGATGATCGCCTACGACCTCCTGCGCAAGGGCGGTCCGGACGCCAAGATGTCCACTCCCTACAAGGTCCCCAAGGACCACCAGATCGGCGTGGGGCTGTGGAGCGCGGGCCGGGGCTACCTGACCCACCACCTGGAGATGGACAACCAGGTGATCCAGAACTACCAGATCCTCACGCCCTCGACGTGGATGGCCTCGCCGAAGGATCCCTTCGGCAACCCCGGCCCCTACGAGGAGGCGGTGATGGCCACGCCGCTGCTGGAGAACTACGAGAAGCCCGAGGACTTCAAGGGCATCGACGTGCTGCGCGCGATCCGCAGCTTCGACCCGTGCATGCCGTGCACGACGCACATCCACACCGACGACCGCACCATCACGCGCGAGATCATCAGCTGCGCGTGCGGAGCGACGGGTGACCATGAGCACTAGGCCCGCGAGCCAG
>JACCQW010000023.1 GCA_013813955.1 Solirubrobacterales bacterium | reverse complement strand
GTCGCGGGCGTCGCGCAGGTAGCGGGCGAAGGCCGGGTCGGCCACCGTGCGCGCGTCCCAGGCCCACGGGGCCTCGGGCGCCACCGTGGCGGCCAGGTCCGTGCACCAACCCGTGCCGCGCTCGTAGAGCTCGGTCAGCTCGTCGGTCGTGAAGGTGCCGCCCAGGCGCCTTCGCAGCTCGGCCTCGATCGCCTCCACGACGTCCTCCAGCTCCCGGCGCTGGTCCGGCGGCGCGCCGGCTAGCCGCCGCTCGCCTTCTCGCCACTGCCCCAGCGCGGTCTCGAAGCTCGTCGCCACGGTCGGGGAGGTACCCGCGCGGATGCGCTCGGATTCCCGCCGCTACCGCTCGCCGCGGGGCAGCCCCTTGATGATGTATGCGCGCTCATGGGGATCGACCATGCCCAGCAGCCGGGCCTCGCGCTCCAGGCTGCGCGGGTTGCGCAGCGCCTGACGGCGCTGCAGCAGCTCACGGTGCTCGCGCTGCAGCTCGGCCACCTCGGCGCGCTTGGTGCCCGCCTCGCGCCACGTGGACACGTACGTGCGCAGGGGGTTGATGTAGAGGTAGATCAGCAGCACGCCGACCAGGAGGAGCGCCGCGCGCCCCACCCGGTCCCAGCGCACGCGCGGGGCGAACTCGGGCATCGCTGGATCGTTCGGCCCCCGCGGGCGCCCTCCTGCCGGCGCGGACGATCTTTCAGGAGCGGAAGACCGACCGCCCCGGGAACTCGGCGTCGGCGCCCAGGCTCTCCTCGATGCGCAGCAGCTGGTTGTACTTCGCGACGCGGTCCGAGCGCGAGGGCGCGCCGGTCTTGATCTGCCCGCAGCCGGTGGCCACCGCGAGGTCGGCGATCGTCACGTCCTCGGTCTCGCCCGAGCGGTGCGACATCACCGCCGTGTAGCCGGCCTCGCGCGCCATGCGGATGGCGTCGAGGGTCTCTGTGAGGGTGCCGATCTGGTTGACCTTGATGAGGATCGAGTTGGCCACACCGGAATCGATGCCGCGGCGCAGGCGCTCGGTGTTCGTGACGAACAGGTCGTCGCCGACGAGCTGCACGCGGTCGCCGATGGCGTCGGTCAGCGCCTTCCAGCCATCCCAGTCCTCCTCGTCCATGCCGTCCTCGATCGAGACGATCGGGTAGCGCTGCGCGAGGTCACCCCAGTAGGCAGCCATCTCCGCGGGCGCCAGCGTGCGGCCCTCGTGCTCGAGGACGTAGGCGCCGTCGGCGTGGATCTCGCTCGTCGCCGGGTCCAGCGCGATGAACACGTCCTCCCCGGGCGTGTAGCCGGCGGCCTCGATGCCCTCCACGAGCATCTGCAGCGCCTCCTCGTTGGAGCCCAGGTCAGGCGCGAAGCCGCCCTCGTCGCCGCCCGCGGTGCCCAGGCCCGCCTCGCGCAGCGTCCGCTTGAGGGCGTGGAAGACCTCGGCGCCGGCGCGCAGGCACGCGCTGAAGGAGGGCGCGCCGGCGGGGACCACCATGAACTCCTGGAAGTCGACCTTGTTGTCGGCGTGCGCGCCGCCCTTGAGGACGTTCATCATCGGCACGGGCAGGACCGCCGCGTCGTCGCCGCCGAGGTGGCGCCACAGCGGCTGCCCCTCGTGCGCGGCCGCGGCGTGCGCGGCGGCGAGCGACACGCCGAGGATCGCGTTGGCGCCCAGGCGCGACTTGTTCGGTGTGCCGTCGAGGTCGATCAGCGCGCGGTCCAGGCCCGCCTGGTCAAGGCCGTCCAGGCCGGCGATCGCCTCGGCGATCTCGCCGTTGACGTTGCCGACCGCCTGCGTGACGCCCTTGCCGCCCCACGCCGTGCCCCCGTCACGGAGCTCGGTGGCCTCGAACTCGCCGGTCGATGCTCCCGAGGGCACCGCCGCACGGCCGGTGGCGCCGGAGCTCAGGCCCAGCTCGACCTCGACCGTCGGGTTGCCGCGGCTGTCGAGGATCTGGCGGGCATGGACGCGATCGATCTGGCTCATGGGGAGTCTCCTTGGGATTCATCGAAGCGGTCGCGAAAACGTCGGGCGGCCGCGCGCAGGGCAAGCTCGGGATCGACGCGCAGCCGGCGCGCCTCGTCGACGGCGGCGAACAGCCGCTCACCGACGTCATGGAAGTGGGTCTCGCGCTCGTCGCCTGGCGGCGCCTCGGGCGCGCGGTCGAGCAGGCCGGCGC
>JACCQW010000021.1 GCA_013813955.1 Solirubrobacterales bacterium | reverse complement strand
CCCCCCCCCCCCCCCCCCCCCCCCCCCCCCCCCCCCCCCCCCCCCCCCCCCCCCCGCCGTCGGCCGGGCGCCCGTCGCGATCGTCGTCCCCGTTGCCCGTGCCGCTGTTGCCGCCGCCGTCGTCCTTGTCATCGCGACGGTCGCGGACCGGGCGGGCCGGGAGGTCCTGGCAGGGATCGGCATGGACCGGGTCGTTGTCGGGGCGGCTCTCGCCGACGACGAACTGGCCCATCATGTCGTGGTCCTCGTGCACCAGGTTGTGGCAGTGGACCATGTACCTGCCCTCGTGGTGCTCGAAGCGCATGATCACGCGGACCGTCTCCCCCTCACCGACGTAGACGGTGTCCTTGGGGCCCTTCTCGTAGTCCTCGGGCGGCCGGCCATTGCGATCCAGGACCTTGAAGTCCACGAGGTGGACGTGGATCGGGTGAAACCAGCCGCCCGAGTTGTTCTCGAACTCCCAGATCTCGACGTCGTTGAGGCCCGGGTTGGCGAGCACGAGCTGGTAGTCGCTGTTGATGACGTCGGTCCAGGTCGTGCCGTTGATGGTCCAGCTCGAGTTGCTGTGCTCGAATTCGAACCTCCGCGTGCGCTTGGCCATCGACTCGTCGAGGCCCATCACCTGCTGGCGCGGGTTCAGGTCGGCGGGGATCTCGTTGTTCGACGTGTCGGTCGCCTCGGAGACGACGTCGAAGGCCATGACCTGCGCGATCGTGTCGTAGTCGATGTTGTTCTTCGGGCTCGTGTTGTTCAGCGCGACGCGCTGGCCGACCTGGTACTTGGAGAAGTCGATGACGACCTCGTAGCGCTCGGCCATCCCGACCTTGAGGTGCCCGACCGGCTGGGGTCGGGGCGCCAGGCCGCCGTCCGTGCCGATCACGGTGAGTGGCTCGCCGCTGTCCAGGGAGAGATCGTAGGAGCGCGACACCGCGGCGTTCAGGACGCGGAAGCGGTACCCCCGCCGCTCGACCTTCATGGCCGGCCACGGCACGCCGTTGACGAGGTTGACGTCGCCGTAGACGCCCGACTCGCTGTTGTCGTCGTAGATGAGCTCGCCGTCGGACTGGAACATCGCGTCGCGGATGATCAGCGGGACGTCGTACTTGCCGTGCGGGATCGGCAGGCTCAGCTCGTGGGGGTCGTGCAGGATGTACATCGCCGCGAGGCCCATGTAGGCGTTGGGCGCGGTGACGTGGACGCCGTGGTCGTGGTACCAGAGCGTCCGGGCCTCCTGGAGGTTGGGATACTCGTAGTCCTTCCAGTTCTGCGGGTCGGTGATGTCGCTGGCGTAGCCGTCGTACTGCGGCTTGGAGGCCGACCCGTGCAGGTGCGTCGAGGTCCAGACGTTGTAGCGCAGCGTGGGGTGCACGGACGGCAGGTCGTTGATCTGCTGCACGATGGTCTGACGACCCTGCTGATTGACGATCGTCGGGCCGGGCACGAGGCCGTTGTAGCCCCACACGGTGGTCTGCTTGCCGGGCAGGATCTCGGCCTTCACCTGGCGCTGGGTCATCGTGTAGTAGTCGAAGCCGGCCGTCTGGCGCTCGGGCGCCATGACCGGCGGCGTGGTGAAGGGGAGCGTGAACGGTCGGGGCAGGTCGCCCTGCGCGATGCGGTTGCTCATCGCCAGCTCGGTGCGGGCGATCCGCTCCGCCGGGAGGATGAGGGCCGCGCTCCCGAAGGCTCCCAGCTTCATGATGTCCCGGCGGCTCAGTTCCATCGCCAGCACAGGGTCTCCTAGCGCGGGGTTCGCGGGGAGCGCAGACCTACTGTGTGTCCATCACATGAACCCGCACATCTGGGTACGGGCCACCCACCCCTCAGTGCGGCTGGCCCCACCGCCCCGGGGGCCAGATACGCGCGCGTACAAGGCCGATCACGTCCCGGTTGGGGACCGCGCCGAATATGCGGGAATCCGCAGAGTCCCGGCGGTTGTCGCCCAGGACGAAGACCGATCCGGCCGGCACCCGGACGGGGCCGAAGAACACGCTGTCGATCGCGTCCGCGTCCGTGTAGGGCTCGGCCGGGCGCCGCCCGTTGACCACCAGCAGGCCGTCCTCGATGGCCACGCGGTCGCCGCCGACCCCGACGACTCGCTTGAGCGTGATCTCGCCCGTTCGCGGGGCCTCGAACACGATCAGCTCGCCCCGGCGGGGCCCGTCGTCGCCGGGGGACAGCTTGTCGACCAGCACGCTGTCGCCCGCCTCAAGGGTCGGCACCATGCTCGCCGAGACGATCCGGAACGGCTCGGCCACCACCAGGCGCACGAGCAGCAGCCCGCCGGCGATCAGGACGGCGAGCGCGATCAGCGTCTGGGCGCGGCGGGTCAGGGCAGCTGCCCGGTGAGCCGCAGGACCCACAGCAGCACTCCGAGCGCCAGCAGGCCGTTGACGACCAGGCGGCGAGCGCCACGGCCCAGCATCACGATCAGGACCCCGATGAGCGCGATCTCCACGCCCGTGGTGGCCAGGTCGATCGCCTCGACGCGCTCGGCGACCCGCGCGTGGGGCCCGAGGGGCACCCCCGCGGTGCGACTGATGACGTACAGGCAGATGACTGCGAGGTTCCCCGCGATGCCCGCGAACACGAGCCAGGGTCGCGGGCGGTAGAGGATCACGGGCACGAACAGCGCCTGCGCCACCCCCGCCATCACGAAGAACAGGCCGTAGGCCCACCACTCCTCGAAATGCGAGGGCGCGTAAGCGAAGTGCACGTAGGCCGCCGCGAGCGACAGGAGCGCCGCCGTGCGGGCGGCCAGCCATCGCGCGTGCTGCGCACCGACGCCCGGGGAGGAGGCCAGCGGCTTGACGGGAAGCGGGCGGGCGAGCTGCACGATGTGGCCCACCCTGACCGAGGTTCGTGCGCGCGGGGAGGGCGATTGTCGCGCACCGGGGCTTCGGGAACTCGCAAACCCGGGTGCGGCTGGCCCCACCCACAGCCGGCGACGGACCCACGGCGGCCTGCCGGGCAGCCACGTGCCCGCCTCGGGGCGCAGGGTACGATCGAGCCGTGCCCGACCGCCTGTTCTTCACCGACTCCGACGAGGCCAACGCGCTGATCGCGACCGATCCGATGGCGCTGCTGGTCGGCTTCGCGCTTGACCAGCAGGTCACGGTGCAGAAGGCGTTCTCCGGGCCGCTGGCCCTGCGCGAGCGACTCGGCGCCCTCGACGCCACCACGCTGGCATCAGCCGATCTCGAATCGGTCTTCCGCATCAGGCCGGCGGTTCATCGCTTCCCCGGGTCGATGGCCCGGCGGGTGCACGACCTGGCCGTGCACGTGCGCGACCACTACGACGGCGATGCCGCGCGCGTCTGGAGCGACGCGCCGGACGCCGATGCGCTGCGCACGAACCTGGCCGCCCTCCCTGGCTTCGGCGCGATGAAGATCAAGGCTCTGGGCGGGGTGCTGGCCAAGCGCTTCGGCGTCGATGCCGCGCGCGATCTCGTGCCGTGGCACCCGACGCTGGGCGACGTGGACTCCCCGCAGGCGCTCGCCGACTACCAGGCGGCCAAGCGCGCCCACAAGGCCGAGTGGGCGAAGGCCGGGCCCGGGCCCGAGTGGGCGAAGGCCGGGCCCGGGCGGCGGTGACGCGCTCGCCTGGGCGATCGACCTCATCGCCGAGGACGCCGATGCGCGCATGATCGACATACGCACCGCTCACACCGCCGACCTGGATGCAGCGACACTCACGGCGGCGCGCGCCCTGCTCGACGTGGTCTTCGCAGGCGACATGAGCGACCACGA
>JACCQW010000014.1 GCA_013813955.1 Solirubrobacterales bacterium | reverse complement strand
GCGCCGCAAGGGCCGCGGCCTGGGCGGGGGTGGCGCCGAGCAGGGCGAGCATCGTCCCCCCACCCACGGCCGCGCCCGACTCAGCCATCAGTCGCCCGCGCAGCACGACCAGGCGCAGCGCGTCGTGCTCGTCGAGCGCGCCCGCCGCCGCGAGCGCCGAAAGCTCACCGAGCGAGTGGCCGGCCAGCACGGCGGGGTCGACCTGCCCGCACAGGCGCGTCCAGCCGGCGAGCGATGTGCACAGGATCGCGGGCTGGGCGAAGCGGGTGCAGTCGTCGATCCGCGGGAACGGATCCTCGCCGACGAGGTCGATCACCGCCTCGAGCAGATCGGGGCGCGCGGCGGCGACGAGGTCACGCATGCCGGGCACCTGGCTACCCTGCCCGGGGAAGACGACCGCGGTGGGGGTGGACTGAAGCACCGTGCGACATTGACGCACCCCATGCCGCACGGCAACCGCTCCCCCCCGATCGGGGGGCGGGGGCCCGCGGTCAGGCGATCAGCCCGAGGCGCTGGGCGTGCTGCACCGCCTCGGCGCGGTTTCGCACCTTGAGCTTGCGGTACACGGCGCTGGTGTGCTCCTTGACCGTATGCGGCGACAGGTGCAGGTCGGCGGCGATCTCGCGGTTGGTGGCGCCGGTCGCGATGCGGTCGAGCACCTCGTGCTCGCGCTCGGAGAGCAGCACGCCACCCCCGGCCGGCGCGGGCTCGAAGACCGCCATCCCGAGCGCGACCATGCGCACCGCGCGTGCGATGTCAGGCGCCGGCCAGTCCTTGGGCACGAAGCCGCTGGCGCCGCACGCACGCGCCGCGGCGGAGGAGATCCGCCCGGCGCCCGAGATGAGCAGGACGCGCAGCTGCGGGCGCTCGGTCCGCAGCCGCTCGCAGACCTCCGGCCCGGACTCCTCGCCGAGGAACAGGTCGACGAGCGCGACGTCGGGCGCATAGCTGCGGGTCAGGTCGAGCGCCTCGTCCCCGCTGCGCGCCGACAGGCAGCGCTCGACCCAGGGCAGCTCGCCGAGCATGAGCCGGAACCCCCAGTGCACCACGTCGTGGTCATCGACGACCAGGACGCGCAGGCGGTCGGCGGGGGTCTCTGGCTCGCTCACCCGGCGGCGAGGTCGGGGATCGGGACCACGAGACGCACCTGCCAGGTGCCCGGCGCCCGCTCGCCGAACTCCACCAGCCCGCCCGCCTGCAGCGCCTCGAGGGCGGCCAGGCGCAGCCCGACGCCGGTGACACCCGCCCGCCGGGCGCGCACGCCGTCGTTCTCGATCTCCAGCACGAACGCGCCGTCGGCGTGTCGCGTGCGGACCCGCACGCGTTGGGCCTCGGCGTGCTTGCGGGCATTGCGCACCGCCTCGGCCAACACGGACTGGGCCAGCGGCTCGATCCCCGCCGGCACACCCGCGACCGCGCCCTCGACGACGATGCCCAGGTCGGCATGCTCGGCGCGCAGGCGGTCCAGCTCCGCGGCGAGCGTGGTGCCGGTGGAACGCGAGGAGCGCCCGAGCGGCCGCTGCAGCGCGGAGCGCAGGTCGCCGAGCGCCGCGCGCACCTCCTCGATGCAGCGCGCGCGCGCCTCGGCGTTCAGCGGCTGCTCGGAGGACAGTGCGAGGGAGACCCCGAACAGCCGCTGGACGACCTGCTCGTGGATGTCGCGCGCGAGGTCGATGCGCTCCTCCAGCTCGCGCGCGCGCTCGCCGTGGAAGGTCGCTATCCGCGACGTGGAGGCCAGCGCGAGCGTCTTGCCCAGCATCCACAGCAGATCGCTGCGCGCACGGTCGATCGGGGACGTGCTCGGCTCGGGCTCGGCGAGGATCACTCCGATCCAGCGCCCGGCGGCCGCGATCGGCACGTACACGAGCGGATGGTCGCCCACGAGCTCGGTGAACGCGTCGGAGATCTCGTGACGCTCGCCGGCGAGGATCTCGATGACCCGGTCCTCGGCGAGAGCGCGGCGGGCCACCGGCGCGGACTCGACCGTCACGTGCCCGGTCGTGAAGCGCTCGAGCGCCACCCCGTGGGCGCCGGCCGCCTGCACCCGCCGGCGCGCGTCGTCGTAGGTGAAGATCACCGCGCGGCGCATGCGCGCGAAGCGGCAGACCGCCTCGGCCAGCCGGGAGTAGAACTCCGCGGGCGCCTGACCCTCGTCGGCCTGCCCGAGGACATCGCTCAGCAGCTCGAGCGCGGCGATCGACTGGTGCGCGCGCGACTGTGGTCCGGCCGGCGTCTGCGGGGCATGCACCCGCACATAGTCGCGCAGCGGGCGGCAACAGCGTTGGGCGGCCGCCACAATGCCCTCCTGACGGGCTGGCATCGCGGCCGGCAGGGGCGACCGCGTGCGCCTGCAGGTCACCACCCCGGACACCTCCGACGGGGTCCATCTGCATGGCTACGACCTCACCGAGGACCTCGCGCCCGGCCGGCGCGCGCGGTTCTCCTTCGACGCGGACGCCGAAGGCGTCTTCGAGGTCGAGCTCGAGGGCGCGGGCGTGCAGATCGCCGAGCTGCGCGTCGGCCCCGGCTAGCACGCACGGGGCGCGGGCGTCCAGGTGCAAGGATGCCGGTCCACGCCGGCCCCGCCGACCCCCTGGAGACCCCGATGTCCACGAACAGCTTCGATGCCCGCGCCACGCTGAAGGTCGCGGATCGTTCGCTGGACATCTTCCGCCTGGACGCCCTGCAGGCCACCCACGACGTGGCGCGGCTGCCCTTCTCGCTGAAGATCCTGCTGGAGAACCTGCTGCGCACGGAGGGCAACGGCTCCGTCCAGGCCGATGACATCGAGGCGCTGGCGTCCTGGGACGCGGCGGCCGAGCCTTCGGAGGAGATCGCCTTCACGCCCGCGCGCGTTGTGATGCAGGACTTCACCGGCGTCCCCGTGATCGTCGACCTCGCGGCCATGCGCGACGCGATGGCCGACATGGGCGGCGACCCCGCGAAGATCAACCCGCTCGTCCCCTCCGAGCTCGTCATCGACCACTCCGTGCAGGTGGACTCCTTCGGCAGCGCGAGGTCCTTCACGCTGAACGCCGAGCGCGAGTTCGAGCGCAACAAGGAGCGCTACTCGTTCCTGCGCTGGGGCCAGAGCGCCTTCGACAACCTCTCCGTCGTGCCGCCGGACACGGGCATCGTGCACCAGGTCAACCTCGAGTACCTCGCGCGCGTGGTCTTCGTCGACGAGGCGATCGGCGTCGCCTATCCGGACACGCTCGTGGGGACCGACTCGCACACGACGATGATCAACGGCCTCGGTGTGCTGGGCTGGGGCGTGGGCGGCATCGAGGCGGAGGCGGCGATGCTGGGCCAGCCGATGTCGATGCTGCTGCCCCAGGTGCTGGGCTTCAAGCTGCACGGCACGCTGCCCGAGGGCGCCACCGCGACCGACCTCGTGCTCACGGTCACCGAGATGCTGCGCGAGCGCGGCGTGGTCGGCATGTTCGTCGAGTTCTACGGCCAGGGCCTGGCCGGTCTCCCGCTGGCCGACCGCGCGACGATCGGCAACATGAGCCCGGAGTTCGGCTCGACGTGCGCGATCTTCCCGATCGACGCCGAGACGCTGCGCTACCTGGAGTTCTCCGGGCGCCCGAAGGAGCTCATCGACCTCGTCGAGGCCTACTCCAAGGAGCAGGGCCTGTGGCACGACGAGCACAGCGAGGACCCCACGTACTCCGACACCATCGAGCTCGACCTGGGCGACGTCGTGCCGTCGCTGGCGGGGCCCAAGCGCCCGCAGGACCGCGTCGCGCTGACCCACGCGCAGGGCGCCTACCGCACCGCGCTGGCCGACTTCCTGCCGCCGGCGGACGGTGACGCGGGCGGGGACGCGGACGACGACGGCGGCTCGACGATCGAGTTCGACGCGCTGTCCTTCCCGGCGTCGGACCCGCCGACAGGCACCGTGCGCGAGGGCCTTCGCC
>JACCQW010000009.1 GCA_013813955.1 Solirubrobacterales bacterium | reverse complement strand
GCACGATCGAGATCGAGTTGATCGGCTCGGACAATCAATTGCTTCCGGTGCGGGTCGGCTCCTGGACCGTCGAGGTGGACTTTGAACAGCTCGTCTGCCTCACCTTCGCCGATCTCACCGAGAGCAGGCGAGAGCAGGAGCAGCTGACTCGTGCCTCCGAGAAGGCGCTCGAGGCTTCGCGCCTGAAGTCAGAGTTCGTTGCGAACATGAGCCACGAGATCCGTACGCCGCTCAACGGCGTGGTCGGGATGAGCGGGCTGCTGCTCGAAACGGAGCTGACCCGGGAGCAGCGCGAGTACGCCGACGCCGTGCGGGCGTCGGGCGACGCCCTGATATCGGTGATCGACGAGATCCTCGACTTCTCGAAGATCGAGGCAGGGAAGCTCGAGCTCGAAGAGGCGCCGTTCACGCTCCTCACGATGGTCGAGGAGGTGTGCTCGATCGTCGCCGCTCCGGCACATGCCAAGGGTGTCGAGCTGCTGTGCTTCATCGACGCCGACCTGCCGCTGACCGTCACCGGTGACTGCACCCGCGTGCGCCAGGTGCTCACCAACCTCATGTCCAACGCCGTCAAGTTCACGGCGGCCGGTGAGGTCTACGTGCAGGTCACGCGAGAGCCGGGGGACGACGCTTCGACGATCCGCTTCGAGGTCACCGACACCGGCATCGGCGTCGGTCCGGCTTGCGTCGATCGGATCTTCGACTCCTTCGCTCAGGCGGACGGCTCGACCACGCGCCGCTATGGGGGCACCGGGCTGGGGCTCACGATCTCCAAGCACCTCGTCGGGCTGATGGGCGGCCAGATCGGCGTCGACAGCATCGAGGGCGAGGGGAGCGCCTTCTGGTTCACGCTGGTACTGCGAGCGGCGGCCGACGAAGGCTCGCCCGAGTCGGTGCGCCCGGGGCTCGCCGGGGTCCGCGTGCTCGCAGTAGACGACAACGCCCTGAGCCGAAGCTTTCTCGAGCGCCAGCTGCGCGCCTGGGGCATGACCTGCGACACGGCGGCCGACGGCGATGCGGCACTCGACATGCTCTGCGCGGCCGACGCATCCGGCCTCCCGTACGGCCTGGTGCTGCTCGACGCCGGAATGCCCGGCATGGATGAGACCGAGCTGACCACTGCCCTGCGCTCGAGATCTTCCACGCGCTCGCTGCCGATCCTGATGCTGATCTCCTCGCAGAGCGGCCGAGAGGCAGGCAGGCGGGCGAGGGCCGACGGTTTCGTGACCAAGCCGGTCAGCCAGGCGCGGCTTCAGGACGGGATGGCACAGGTCCTGAACCTCGTCCACTCGTCAGGGCGGTGTGACGGCGACGCTCCAACGGAGCCGTTTGACGACGGGCACGAGCACGATGGAAGTCTGGTGCTCCTTGCCGAGGACAACGAGATCAACCAGCTCGTGGCGGTCCGGATGCTGGAGAAGCGCGGCTTCCGGGTGGACGTCGCGGGCAACGGCCGCGTGGCGCTCGAGATGTGCCGGCGCCGCCGTTACAAGGCGATCTTCATGGACTGCCAGATGCCTGAGCTCGACGGCTACCAGGCCACCGCCGAGCTCCGGCGCCGAGAAGGCGCGGACCGCCGGGTCCCCGTCATCGCCCTGACCGCCAATACGATGAAGGGCGACCGGGAGAAGTGCCTGGCGGCCGGGATGGACGACTACGTGGGCAAGCCCATCAGCTCGGAGGCACTCAACGATGCCATCACGCGATCGATGGGCTCAGATCCAGGGCGCACGCACACAGGAGGCCTGGCTTCCGGCGAAGGCCGCGACGAGGAGCCGCATGACGCACGCCCGCCGCTGCTGGATCGTTCGCTGCTCGACGAGCTCTGCGAGGGCGATGCGCAGATGCATCAGGATCTCGTCACGTTGTTCGTGGATCAGTCGCAGGCGAGCGTGACCAGCATCGCACGAGCAATCGAGATCCGCGACGCGGAAGCTCTCCAACAGGATGCGCATCGGCTCAAGGGCAGCTCGGCGAGCGTGGGAGCGCTTCGGATGGCGGAGCTCTGCGACCGCCTGTGCCAGGTTGGGCGAGCGGGTGTTCTGAGCGATGCGCCCGGGCTGTTCGAAGAGCTCGAGGACGCTTCGAAGCTGACGAGCGCCGCCTGGTAGACGAGGCGGTTGGAAGCCTGCCCGTTCACCGCGAAGGATCTCCGCGTTCTCCCGGACGGCGTCCGGGCCGTGGGAGGTGCGGGGGACATCCGGATTCAGCGAGCGGGTCGGGCGCGGCGGAACGTCGCCCTGCGCCGCACGGTGCGCTCGCGGCCCAGCGAGTCGCGGCCCGCGGCTACGATCGTCGCCCGGAAGCCCTCCGGCCTGC
This sequence comes from Solirubrobacterales bacterium, assembly GCA_013813955.1. Lineage (GTDB taxonomy): Bacteria > Actinomycetota > Thermoleophilia > Solirubrobacterales > Solirubrobacteraceae > CADCVQ01. The sequence goes on along the minus strand of JACCQW010000009.1, from coordinate 10 downwards.
GCCGCAGCAG
>JACCQW010000480.1 GCA_013813955.1 Solirubrobacterales bacterium | reverse complement strand
CCGCCGGCGAGGCCGCGGGCGGCCTCGCGCACGCGCGCGGCGCGCGCCCCCGCCTCCCGCAGGCGCTCTTCGTCGAAGGCCATCGGCTGGCGGTAGTGCGCCCCGGCGAAGAACATGACCAGCACGTCGGGGCCCACCCGGGCGAGGACCTCGTGCAGCGGCGCCACGTTGCCCACGCTCTTGGCCATCTTGGCCTGCGGGTCATCGGCGCTGGGCATCTGCAGCATCCCGTTGTGCATCCAGATGCGCGCGAGCTCCGCCCCGCGGCCCATCCGTGTCTGGGCCGCCTCGTTCTCGTGATGGGGGAAGACGAGGTCGTTGCCGCCCCCGTGGATCTCGAAGCCGACCCCGAGCAGCTGCTCGGCCATCGCCGAGCACTCGATGTGCCAGCCGGGCCGGCCGCGTCCCCACGGGGCGTCCCAGGCAGTGTCCTCCCCCTCCTTGTGCGCCTTCCAAAGCGCGAAGTCCAGCGGGTCCTCCTTGAGCGAGCGGGTGGGCGGGTCGGTGTCCCCCTCCCCCTGGTTCATGTCGTCGACCGCGCGGCGCGACAGCGACCCGTAGGCGCCGTCGCCGCGCACCCGGAAGTAGACGTCGCCCTCCGCGGCGTAGGCGTGGCCGCGCCGCAGCAGTGCGCCGATGAGGTCCACGATCGCGTCGATGGTCTGCGAGGCCAGCGGCTCGGCGTCGGGGCGGCCGAGCCCCAGCGCGTCGGTGTCGGCGACGTAGTGGGCGGTCATCTGCGCGGCCAGCTCGGCGCTGGGCACGCCGAGGGGGCGAGCCGCGTCGTAGATCTTGTCGTTGACGTCGGTGACGTTGACCACGAGCGTGACCTCGAGGCCCTCGTGCTCGAGGTAGCGCTTGAGCAGGCTGAACACGACGAACGGGCGCGCGTTGCCCACGTGGATGCGCCCGTAGACCGTGGGACCGCAGGCGTAGATGCCCACGCGGCCCGGCTCGCGCGGCTCGAGCGCGCGCACGGATCCCGTCAGCGTGTCGTGCAGGCGCACCGGAGGCACCTGCGGACCCTATCGGGGCCGCGGACCGTGGCCCCGGCGCCTGCGATCGGCGCGGCGACACCGCCACGAACGATCGCTCTCGACCGTATGAACGGATACGTTTCGGTGATCGCGCCCAGCCCTGAACCCCGAGCGGAGCGCCTGGCCGCGCTGGAGCGTGCCTTCCGCACGCTGCCCGAGCGCTACCTCGGCGCCGAGCCGGGCTTCGACGCGACCTGGCACATCGTGCTCGGCGACGTCGGGCACACGTGGGAGGTGCGCTGCACGACCCACGGCGCGCGGGTGCGCAAGGGCGTCACCAACCGCCGCCCCGACGTCGTCATCGGCACCGACTCGCAGACGTGGATGGCCCTGCGCCGCGGCGACATGTCGGGGATCGTCGCGTTCGGCGAGCGCCTGCTCTACGCCCGCGGCAAGATCGACCTCGCGGTGGGTTTCGAGGGTCTGTTCCGCCGCGATAACGGCCGCCCGCCGCTGCTGCGCATCCACGACGTCGAGCTGCCGGGGCGCCGCGTCTCCGCGCTGACCATGGGCGAGGGTCCCGACGTGCTGCTCCTCCACGGCCTCGGCGGGGCCAAGAGCTCGTTCTTCGACGCCGCCGCGGCGCTCTCGCGCCATTACCGCGTCCACGCGCTGGACCTCCCCGGGTTCGGCTCCTCCTCCAAGCCCGCGATCGCCCCCTACGACGCCCGCTACTTCGCCCGGACCGTCCGCGAGACGATGGACGTCCTGGGCATCGACCGCGCCCACCTGGCCGGCAACTCGATGGGCGGGCGCGTCGCGATCGAGCTCGCCCTGCGCCACCCCGAGCGCGTCGCCGGCCTGGCCCTGCTGTGCCCGGCCGTCGCGTTCGTCAGGCGCTCGTACCACCCGATCGTGCGGCTGCTGCGCCCCGAGCTCGGCCTGCTGCCCCACCATTTCACCCGCCGCATGGTCGAGAACTCCTTCTGGTCGCTGTTCGCCGACCGCGACCGGGTCGACCCGAGCATGGCGGACATCGTCATCGACGAGTTCCAGCGCACCTACTCCAGCCCCGGCGCGCGGATGGCCTTTCTGTCCTCGGCGCGCAACATCTACCTCGAGGCCCCGTTCGGCCGCGAGGGTTTCTACCCCCGCCTGGCCGAGCTCCAGGCGCCGGCGCTGTTCGTCTGGGGCTCGCACGACACGCTGGTTCCGGCCGCCTTCGGGCGCCACGTCGAGCGCTGGCTGCCCGGGGCCGAGCAGATCGTCCTCGAGGGCTGCGGGCATGTGCCCCAGGTCGAGCGCGCGGTGCAGACCACCGGCCTGCTGCAGCGCTTCTTCGCCCAGATCGACGCCCTGGGCGCGCTGCCCCGCCGCGCGCAAGCCGCGGCGTAGACTCCGCGCGCATGGAGAGCACGACCGCTCCGAGCGGGTCATCGCGCAACGGGCATTCGGCCAACCCCATCGGCAGCGCCGGCACCCCCGGCGACGACGGATCCGGCGAGCGGCCCGGCGGCAGGCCAGGACTTGCGGGCCGCTTGGCGCGCGGCCTGGCCTCCCAGGTGCAGCGCCGCATCCCGGCGGCCGACCTCGATGAGCGCGACCCCGACTACATCCGTGAGAACCTGCCGCGCCTGTGGCTGCTGGCCAGCCTGTGGTTCCGCGGCGAGGTTCGCGGCCTGGGCAACATCCCCGAGCACGGGGCGGTGCTGCTCGTCGGCAATCACTCGGGCGGCAACATGACCCCGGACACCACCGTCTTCACGCTCGGCTTCAGCACGTACTTCGGGGTCGAGCGGCGCTTCTATCAGCTGGCCCACAACCTCGTGCTGTCGATGCCGGGCCTGTCGTTCCTGCGCAAGTTCGGGACCGTCGCCGCGTCGCCCGCCAACGCCGACAAGGCGCTGCGCTCCGGGGCGGCGCTGCTCGTCTACCCCGGCGGGGACCACGAGGTCCACCGGCCCTCCTGGGAGCGCCACTGCGTGAACTTCGCCGGCCGGCGCGGGTTCGTGCGCCTGGCGCTGGAGCACGACGTGCCGATCGTCCCGGTGGTGTCGATCGGCGGCCAGGAGACCGCCCTGTTTCTCAGCCGCGGGGAGACGATCTCCAGGCTGCTCGGGCTCGACCGCGTGTTCCGCCTGAAGGTGCTGCCGATCTCGCTCGCGGTGCCGTGGGGCCTGAACGTGGGCGACATGCTCGGCCACGTGCCGCTCCCCGCGAAGATCACGGTGGAGGTGCTGCCGCCGATCCACCTGCGCGAGGAGATCGGGCCCGACCCCGACGTGGACGAGGTCTACGACCGGGTCACCCGGGTCATGCAGGAGACCCTCGACGCACTGGCCGCCGAGCGCCGGCTGCCGATCGTCGGATGAGGGTCGGCGCGCAGATCGACGTCGCCGCGCCGGCGGAGGCCGTCTGGTCCTTCGTCACCGATCCGGCGCGCTACCTGCACTTCATGGCCGGCGTCACGCGCTGGGAGGTGGTCTCCGAGCACGACCGCGGGATCGGCGCGCGCTATCAGACCCTGATGCGCGTGCGCTCGGCGGAGGTCGGCGGCCTCGTCGAGGTCGTGGAGTGGGACGAGCCCTACGACCTGGCCTGGACGTCGGTGACGGGCATCGATCAGCGGGGGCGCTGGCGCCTGCGCCAGCGTGCCGGGTCGCTGCGCACCCGCGTCGAATTCCGCCTCTCCTACGGCGTCGCCGGAGCGGGCATCGGCGGGTGGCTGGCCGAGCACATCGCCGCGCCCACGGTCACCGGCAACCTGCGCGGCTCGCTGCAGCAGCTCAAGCGCCAGGTCGAGCACG
>JACCQW010000470.1 GCA_013813955.1 Solirubrobacterales bacterium | reverse complement strand
GTGCGTCCCGGCGATGCCCTCCAATGCCTCGGCGTGCGCGCCGGTGGGGCGGGCGAGCACCGGGACGTCGCACGCGAGCGCCTCCAGGCAGGCGAGGCCGAAGGTCTCCCAGTCGGCCGGGCAGAGCACGGCGTTGGCGGCGTTCATCCACAGCGGGACGTCCTCGGGCGCGACGGCGCCGATCGTGAGCAGCTCGGCACCGGCGGCCGCCGCCAGCTCGCGCGCGCGGTCGGCCCGCTTGACCGCGCGGGCGGGGTCGTAGGGGAAGAGGAGGTAGCGCCCGCCGGGCTGCAGCCCGAGGCGGGCTCGTGCGGCGGCGCGGTCGGAGGGCGCGAAGCGCTCGACGTCGATCCCGCAGGGCAGGATCGCCACCGGGCGGTGGGTGCCCGCGCCGGGGACGTGCGCGGCAAAGGCGGCCGTGGGGGCCCCGACGAGGTCCATGCGCCCGAGCACCGCGGTGGTCACCCGCCGCGAGCGCGGGTGGTGGAGGTCGTTGCCGTGCAGGGTGAGGACGCGGTGATGCGCGGCGACGGCGAGGGCCGGCCACGCGGTCAGCCCGAAGTGGGCGTGCACGACGTCGAAGGTGTCGCCGCGGAAGCGCCCGCGCAGGTCGCGCCAGGCGCGCAGGTAGCTGCGCGCGCCGCCGGGGTCGAAGGCGTGCAGATGCACGTCGAGGCCCTCGATGCGCTGCAGCGCTCGTAGCTGGTCGCGCACGAAGCTGCCCAGCGCGGGGCGGGCGGGGGAGGGGTACATGTTGGTGACGACGAGTGCGCGCATGCCGGGTTGCGCAGGTTCACAGAGTTGCGCGCCGATCGCCGTGAAGTCGCCACACCCGCGTCTGGTCCCTTCACCCCCTCCGGCGCAGCATCGAAGCGGCCATGCAACGCACCGAGTGGAGGTCGCACATGCCGTATCGCACGCTGGGCCGGATCCATGCCAACGTCGCGCGCCTGTGGCGCGAGACCGCGGGACAGGGCACCGTCGAGTACGTCGGGCTCATGCTCCTGCTGGCCACCGTCCTGACCTCGGTCGTCGCCGTCGCCGGCGGCCTGAAGGGCGGGGGCATCGCCCAGGAGGTCGTCTCCAAGCTCAAGGAGACGATCTCCTCCGTCGGGGACGCGAAGAAGTAGACACGAGGATCGCGGGCGCCGACGACCGGCGCCGGCGACCGGCGCCGGTCGCCGGTAAGCCTCGCCTGGGCCGGGCACGGGACACCGTCTGGGAACATGGCGCCCGTGTCCTCCGCCCCGCAGCGCATCGCCCCGATCGGGGTCTTCGACTCCGGCGTGGGCGGGCTGACCGTCCTGCACGAGCTGCTCGTCGCGCTGCCCCAGGAGGACTTCGTGTACCTGGGCGACTCGGCGCGCTTTCCCTACGGCGACCGCACGGCGCGCGAGCTGCAGGACTTCAGCCGCCAGATCGCCGACGTGCTGCTGGCGCGGGGCGCCAAGCTCATCGTCGTCGCCTGCAACTCGGCTACGTCGGGCGCACTGGCAGATCTGCAGGCGCACGTCGCGGCGTCCGCGCATCCCGTCGACGTCATCGGCGTGGTCGGGCCGGAGTCCAACCTCGCGGTCGTGACCACGCGCAACGGCCGCGTCGGCCTGCTCGCCACCCCGGCCACGGTGGCCACGGGCGCCTACGAGCGCGCGGTCCTCACCGCCGACCCGCTCGTGCGCCTGGCGAGCGTCGCGTGCCCCGAGCTCGCGCAGATCAGCCAGACCGGCGCGCCGATCACCGAGCGCGACGTGGAGATCGTGCGTGCCTACTGCGCTCCGCTGCGCGAGGCCGGCGTGGACACGGTGATCCTCGGCTGCACCCACTACCCGTTCGTGCGCGCGCTGTTGCAGCGCGTGCTCGGCCCCGGCATCAGCCTGATCACGTCGGGCACCGCGATCGCGCGGCGCGTCGAGCACGCGCTGGCCGCGCGCGACCTCGAGACCGCCCACGTCGGCGAGGGCCGCTATGACTTCCTGTGCACCGGCGACGCTGCCGCGTTCGCCGAGGTCGGCACGCGCTTTCTGCAGCTGCCGGTCGGCGCCGTCGAGCACGTCGACCTGGGCCCCGTCGGGCCACTACCCACGGAGGCCCTTGCATGACCCACCCCGCCCGCTCCTACGATCGCGCGCCCGGCGGCCTGCGGCCCACGACGATCGAGCCCGGCTTCGTCAAGCCCGCGGCGGGCTCGGCGCTCATCAGCCAGGGCGAGACGCGCGTGATCTGCACGGCCTCGGTCCAGGAGAGCGTCCCGCGGTGGATGGCCGGCAGGGGCCGCGGCTGGGTCACCGCCGAATACGGGATGCTCCCCGCCTCCACCGGCGACCGCAAACAGCGCGACGTCTCCAAGGGCCGCCCGGACGGGCGCACGGTCGAGATCCAGCGCCTGATCGGCCGCGCGATCCGCGGGGTCGTCGACTTCGACGCGCTCGGCGAGCGCACGATCTACTTGGACTGCGACGTGCTGACCGCCGACGGCGGCACCCGCTGCGCCTCGATCACCGGCGCGTTCGTCGCGCTGGACCTGGCGTGCCGGCGCCTGGCCGGCGAGGGGAGGCTCGAGCGATCGCCGCTGATGGGCACGGTCGCCGCGGTCTCCTGCGGCATCGTCGGCGGGGCTCCCCTGCTCGACCTCGACTACTCCGAGGACTCCACCGCCGAGGTCGACGCCAACGTCGTGATGACCGGCGAGGGCGGCCTGGTCGAGATTCAGGCGACGGCCGAGCGCACCCCCCTCTCCCGCGCGCACCTCGACGATCTGCTCGCGCTGGCGGGGAGCGGCATCGAGCAGCTGCGTGCCCTGCAGAGCCAGGCGGTGGGGTGAGGCTCGTCCTCGCCACCCGCAACCCCCACAAGGCACGCGAGCTCGCGGCGCTGCTGGCGCCCCACGAGGTCACCGCGCTGCCCGCCGAGGTGATCCTCCCCCCGGAGACCGGCTCGACGTTCGCGGTCAACGCGCTCGACAAGGCGCGCGCGGCCATGCGGGCGACGGCGCTGCCCGCGATCGCCGACGACTCTGGCATCGAGGCCGCCGCCCTGGACGGCGCCCCCGGCGTGCGCTCGGCGCGCTTCGCCGGCGAGGACGCCACCGACGAGGAGAATCTCGCCAAGCTCCTGGCCGAGGCACCGGCGGGCAGTGCGCTGGCCTACGTGTGCGCGCTGGCCTACGTCGACGCCGGCGGCGGCGAGGCGATCGTGGAGGGCCGCTGCACCGGCACGCTGGCCGCCGATCCGCGCGGCGACGGCGGCTTCGGCTATGACCCCGCGTTCCTCCCCGACGACATCGGCGACGGGCGCACGATGGCCGAGCTCGCCCCGGCCGAGAAGGACGCCACCAGCCACCGCGGCCGCGCCGCGCGCGCGCTGCTGGCACACCTGGGGAGCTGATCCGGTGGCCGGCCCGCTCATCGTCAGCGCGGGCGGGCGGCGCGGCACGCCCAAGACCCGCGCGGCGGCGCTGTCGATCGCCTCCAACAGCGTGCTCATCGCGCTCAAGCTCGTCGCGGGCGCGATCACCGGCTCGGTGGCGATCATCACCGAGGCGATGCACTCCTCGATCGATCTGGTCGCGTCGATCGTCGCTTTCTTCTCCGTCCGCGAGGCCGACAAGCCCGCCGACGCCGAGCACCCCTACGGCCACGAGAAGATCGAGAACCTCGCCGCGGCGATCGAGGGGATGCTGATCCTCGTCGGCTCGGCGGTGATCGTCTACGAGTCGGTGCGCCGCCTGGCCGGAGACACCGAGGTGCAGTCGCTGGGCTTCGGCATCGGCGTGATCGCGTTCTCGATGGTGGCGAACGTCGTGGTGAGCGGCTACGTGGCCCGACGCGCCCGCGAGACCGGGTCGCCCGCGCTGGAGGGCGACGCGGCGCACCTGCGCACCGACGCGGCAACCTCGGGCGCGGTGCTGGCCGGCCTCGTGCTCGTCGAGCTCACCGGCGCGTCGTGGCTGGACCCGGTGATCGCGCTGGCCGTCGCGGGCGCGATCGTGGTCGCCGGCGTGCGGTTGCTGGGTCGCGCCTCGCGCGTGCTCGTCGACGAGGCGCTGCCCGCCGACGAGCTCGACGCGATCGCAGACACCGTCGTCGCCTTCGGGCCGCGGGGGGTCGCGGGCTTTCACAAGCTGCGCGCGCGCCGTGCCGGAGCCCGTCGCTACGTCGATCTGCACGTGCAGTTCACCGCGGGCACGACGCTCGAGGCCGCGCACGCAACGGCCCATGCGCTGCAGGACGCGATCCGCGAGCGCCTGGACCGTGTCGACGTGCTGATCCATCTCGAGCCCGAGGGCAGCGTCCAGCCGGGGACCGAGATCAGCTTTCCCTGAGAGGGTCGGTTTGACGTCCGTGACGCGTGGGAACCTGTGTGAACATGGTGTTTCGACGCCCGTTCACGGAGTACTCCGACGAGGAGATCGCGGTCGAGATGGCGCTGCTCACCGAGCGCCCCCATCCCGATCGCAAGCCGCCGCCCGCCAGCCCATCCGCGGACGACGAGGTCGTCCGTCGCGGCGAGGCGCAGCTCGCTCGCATCCTCGGCGGCTGACGGCGTCCGCAGCGGTCAGCGCAGGTTGATGGCGGCCGACGCTCCGACCGCCAGGCTCAGCGCGCCATAGCCCGTGTAGCCGGACAGAAAGAGCAGCAGCGCGGTGACGGCCGCGGCCGCCACGGTGACCAGCCAGGCGATGCGATGCAGGGGCACGGCGCCATCCTTGCGGATCGCCCGGACCGGTGGCCGGCTCATCCGCGACCGCTGCTAGCGTCGGGCATGCCCGTTGTCGATGCCGAGGAGTCCCACGCCGTGACGAAGTCGCAGTTCGTCGGCCGCATCCTCGCCCGGGCGTAGATGGCCTTCGGGGACCGGCTGGCCGCGCGTGTGGGCGCCCGTGAATCGCAGCTCGTCCTGGGACTCGATCCAGACCCGGCGCGGCTGTGGCCCGAGGCGCTGGCGCAGGCGCCCGTCGACGGCGCGCCGGCGC
>JACCQW010000469.1 GCA_013813955.1 Solirubrobacterales bacterium | reverse complement strand
GCGCCGGCGCGCGCGGGGCTCGGCTGCCGGTGTCGGCGGTCGCGGCGGGCGCCGGCATCCCGTCGGACGGCAGGTAGCGGTCCTCGCGGGCGCTGACGCTTCCGTCGTCGGACAGCGTCAGCACGGGCGAGGCCGCAGCGGTGGGGGCGAGCGCCAGCGTCAAGGCCAGCGCCAGGCCCGCAACTGGGGTCCAGCGCACGAGCACGATGCTAGGTTGAACACGCCTTCACGGCTGCAGTTGCCCTTGCACGAAAGCGAGTTCTCCGTGGATCGCCTGACCCCGCGCCTCCTGCTCGTCCTGCTCTGCGCCCTGCTGTGCGCGGTCCTCGTGGCCGCCTGCGGGGAGGATGAGGAGAGCGCTGCGGCCCGCGCGCCATCGACGGTCGACCGGCTTCTGGCGCAGACGTTCGGCGACGGCCCGGGGGCGACGAAGAGCGGGCGCCTGAACGCGGGGCTGCGCTTCGCCGGAGAGGGCCTGCGCGGCCTCGACGGGCCGGTGACCGTCAAGCTCACCGGCCCGTTCTCCGGCGACGGCGAGGGCCTGCCGAACTTCGACTTCTCGCTGAAAGGCGACATCGCGGGCGCGCCGGTCGACGCCGGCGCCGTCTCGACCGGCGAGAAGGGCTATCTGAAGCTGCGCGGCAAGGTCTACGAGCTGGGCGACATGCTGTTCGGCCAGTTCAAGCGCGGCTTCGAAGGATCCCGGGACGAGGAGGGCAAGGGCTCCAAGAAGCGCCCGACCTTCGCGTCGCTGGGCATCGACCCCCGTCGCTGGCTGACCGGCGCCCGCATCGCCGGGACCGAGGTGATCGGCGGCGCCGAGACGATCCGCATCACCGGCGGCGTCGACGCGGGCAGGCTGCTGGCGGACGTGAACAGGCTGCTCGGCAAGTCCGGAGCGATCGGCGTGCCGGGGCTCGGCGGGTCGCCGTCGAAGATCTCACCCGAGTCGCGCCGGGTCATCGCCGGCGCGGTGCGCCGCGCGAAGGTCGACATCTGGACGGGCAAGGCGGACCGCAACCTGCGCCGGCTCGCCGTCGACGTGGCCTTCGCGGTCCCCGCGGCTGCGCGCGACTCGGTGGGCGGCCTGCGCAAGGGCACGCTGAAGCTCGACCTGCTCATCGCCGAGCTCAACGAGGACCAGCAGATCTCCGCGCCGAAGGGCGTCCGGCCGCTGACCGAGCTCCTCGGCCCGGGCCTGGGGGCGCTGCTCGGAGGGACCGGCGCACCCCGCGGCTCGGCGGCGCAGGGCGCCGGCAGCGCCTACCTCGAGTGCCTGCGCAAGGCCGGCGACAGGACCGCCGACATCAAGGCGTGTGTCACCGAGCTGACGCGCTGACGCGCGCGCCTGGGGTCAGCCCGGCAGGTCGGCGGTGATGTCCAGCACGGTCGCGGCACCCGTGATCTCGAGTACGCGGTGCACCGCGCCGGGCCCGCAGACCAGCGTCAGCCGCCGGCCGGCGCTCAGGCCGCGCTTGTAGGCCTCGAGGATCGCCCGCAGCCCGCTGGAGTCCATGAACGCGAGCTCGCGCAGGTCGACGACCAGCGGATCGTCGCCGCGTTGCTCGGCGCGGGCCATCGCCGCCTCGAAGCGACCGACGGAGACGAGATCCAGCTCGCCGTCGACGGCGACGCGAGCCGGCCCGTCGAGGACCTCGACGCAGAAGGCCGGCGGGCCGTCCGCCTCATGCGCGTGTGCCGGAGGCTCGCCCACGCCGCGCAGTCTACGTGCGGCCGGGCGCGTGTGCGCACGCCCGGCCGCGTACAGTTCGTCGCGATGCCGGAGCCTTCCCACACCGCCGTCGGCACCTGGAGCGGGGGCCGCTGGCTGCACTTCGGCGAGCCGGTGCAGGAGGACCGCCTCCAGGCGCTCCTGCGCCCCGGCGACGGCATCGACACGCTGCTCACCGCCGACGCCTACGGGGCGGGAGAGGCCGACCGCGTGCTCGGCCGCTCGCTGGCGGGGGTCGGCCGCGACACGTTCTGTTTGATCGGCGCGATCGGCCACGACTTCTACGAGGGCGAGCGCGAGGGGGCCAAGGGCTATCCGCGCTTCACCGACCCGCGCCTGCGCGGCCCGCAGGCCTACGCCGACTACGTGCGCATGGCCACCGAGCGCAGCCTGGAGCGCCTCGGCGTCGACGCCTTCGACGTCCTGCTGCTGCACAACCCCGACCGCACGGGCTACACGAGCCCCGCGGTGTGGGAGGCCCTGGCCGCCGTCCGCGACGCCGGCCTCACGCGCCGGCTGGGCGTCGCGCCCGGGCCGGCCAACGGCTTCACCCTGGACCTGATCGGCTGCCTGGAGCGCTTCGGCGAGCTCATCGACTGGGCGATGGTCATCCTCAACCCGCTGGAGCCCTGGCCCGGCGAGCTGTGCCTCGCCGCCGCGCGCGAGCACGACGTCCGGCTGATCACCCGCGTCGTGGACTATGGCGGCCTGTTCTGGGACGACGTGCGCCCCGGCCACGCCTTCGCCCCCCGCGACCACCGGACCTTCCGCCCGGAGGGCTGGGTGGAGGCGGGCACGGAGAAGCTCGAGGCGCTGCGCCCGGTCGCCGAGGCCCACGGCCTCACGCTGCTGCAGCTCGCCGCCCAGTGGTGCCTGGCCCACGAGCCGGTGGCCTGTACGGTGCCGACCCTGATCCAGGAGCCCGGCGGCCGCCCGATCGAGGCCAAGCGCGCCGAGCTGGCGGCCACGCCTGCCGAGGTCGTCCTCACCGCCGGCGAGGTGGACGCCATCCGCGCCGCGGGCGACAACACGGGCTCGATGACCCTCAAGGGCGCCGCGCCCGACCACGAGGGCGACCCGCGCCCCGACCGCTGGGCCCTGGACGGCGACCTGGGCGACGTCGCCCGCCGCTGGGGGATCGATCCCGACCGCGACCTGCGCCCGCTGACGACCGCGTGACCGGCGTGCGCCGCTTTCTGCTGTCCGGCTCGGGCTGGCCGTACCTGCTCGTCCCGTTCATCCCGATCGCCGTCGCGCTCGAGCTCGGGCACGCCGAGGCCACGCTGATCTTCGGCGCGGCGGCCGCCGGCGTCATCCCCACCGCGGCGCTCATGGGCCGCGCCACCGAGGAGCTCGCGCACCGCTCGGGCCCGGGCATCGGCGGCTTCCTGAACGTCACCTTCGGCAACGCGCCCGAGTTGATCATCGCCTTCTTCGCGCTCAACGAGGGGCTGCAGGAGGTCGTCAAGGCGTCGCTGATCGGCTCGATCCTGGGCAACATCCTGCTCGTCATGGGCGCGGCGATGCTGGTCGGCGGCCTCGGGCGCGAGCGCCAGACCTTCAACCCGACGGCGGCCAACGTGCAGTCCGGGATGTTGCTGCTCGCCGCGGTCGCGCTGCTGATGCCCACGGTCTTCCAGCTCGTCGCCGGCGGCGGGCTGCCGGGGGTCGGCGAGGAGCGCGTGAACTTCGGCTCCGACCTGGAGCAGATGTCGCTGATCGTGGCGGTCATCCTGCTGTTCGCCTACGCGGGCGGGCTGGTCTTCTCGCTGAAGTCCCACCGGGCGCTGTTCAACCCCACGAGCGAGTCCGACGAGCACGTCGACGAGCCCTGGACCGTGCGCAAGTCGGTCATCACCCTGGCCGTCGCCGGCGTCGCCGTCGGCCTGATGTCCGAGATCCTCGTCGGGTCGATCTCCGAGGCGTCGGAGACGATCGGCATCAGCCAGTTCTTCGTGGGGCTCATCGTGGTGGCGATCGTCGGCAACGCCGCCGAGCACTGGGTGGCGATCTACTTCGCCGCCCGCGACAAGATGGACCTCGCGGTCAACATCGCGATCGGCTCCAGCGCGCAGATCGCGCTGTTCGCCGCGCCCGTGCTCGTCCTGCTGTCCTTCGTGGTCGGCCCCAACCCGATGGCCCTGGTGTTCAACGGCTTCGAGCTGGCGGCGGTGTTCCTGGCGATCCTGATCGCCAACCACGTCACGCACGACGGCGAGTCGACGTGGTACGAGGGCGTGCTGCTGCTCGCCGTGTACGCCGTGCTCGGCGTCGTCTTCTTCTACGCCTGATGCAGATCGCCGAGCTCGGCGGCCTCGTCGTCGTCCTCATCGTCCTGCTCATCGTCGACGTGCGCTTCTTCGCGCGCGGTCGCGAGGCGACGTTCCGCGAGAGCGTGGTCTGGTCGATCGGCTGGCTGGCCCTCGGGCTGGCGTTCACGGGCGTCGTGCTCGCGCTGGAGGGCGGCGAGCAGGGCGTCAACTACCTCACCGTGTACCTCATCGAGCGCTCGCTGTCGCTGGACAACCTCTTCGTGTTCATCCTGCTGTTCGCGTACTTCTCGGTGCCGCACGGCTACCGCGCGCGGCTGCTGTTCTGGGGGATCATCGCCGCGCTCGTGCTGCGCGGCCTGGCGATCCTGGGCGGCACCGCGCTGATCGAGCAGTTCCAATTCGTCCTGTACCTCCTCGGCGTGCTGCTGCTCGTGCTCGCCTACCGGATCTTCAGGGGCGTGGGCGAGAACGTCGACCCCGACCGCAACCTCGTCGTGCGCGGCGTGCGCAGGGTCTTCCCCGTCAGCCAGGACATGAGCGAGGGGCGCTGGTTCCGCCGTGAGGACGGCGTGCGCAAGGTCACGCCGGTCTTCCTGTGCCTGGCCGCGATCGTCGCCGCCGACCTCGCCTTCGCGGTCGACTCGATCCCCGCCGCGTTTGCGATCACCCGGGAGCCGCTCATCATCTGGGCCGGCAACGTGTTCGCGCTCGTCGGCCTGCGGGCGCTGTTCGTGCTCGTCGAGGGACTGATCAAGCGCTTCCGCTACCTCGACGAGACGATCGCGATCGTGCTCGGGCTCGTCGCGGTGAAGATCCTCATCGAGGAGCTCGTGAAGATCGGGCCGCTCGTCAGCCTGGCCATGGTGGCCGCGGCCTTCGCGGTCGGCATCGCCGCCTCGCTGGTCGCCGACAAGCGCGACCCCGAGGGCGCGGCCGAGCGCCAGGCAGAGGCCGACAAGCCGATGGCCTCGGACGAGCCCGCCGCGAAGGTCTGACGCTGCCGCCGGCCGACCTCCCCGGCCGCTGAGGCCCGGCTACTCCTCGGCTTCGAGCGCGTCGGCCTCAGGCGGGGCGTTCTCGCCGGCGTCGACGATGTCGTCCCCGGCCTCCAGGCGGCTGCTGGAGCCCGCGCCGTGACGGACCTGGAAGGCCTCCATCAGCTCGTCGCGCGCCTGCTCGTCGATCGGCGCCTCGTCGGAGACCAGCACCCAGTCGGAGCCCTCGAAGTCCTCCATGTTGAAGATCTCCGTGTCGAGGTCGGGCGAGTCGTCGATGACGATCAGCACCTCGGTCTGCGGGTTGAAGTACGTCCCCGGCCGGATGAGGAGGTCGTCGAGTTCGAACTGTCGTGCTCTGGCCATGGCGCTATCTGTATCAGGTCAGCTCGCGAAGCTGGCGCTCCACCTCGGCCTCGACGTCGAGCGGCTCCTTGCCGCTGCGCACGCGGCGCGCGTTGCGCGCCATCACCATCTGGCGGACCTCGTCGCGCAGGCCGGGGTCGATCGATGGCCCGCCCGCCCCGGACGGGGCGGTGAGCCGCGCGAGCTCGTCCTCGACGTCCAGCGGCGGCCGGCCGCGGCGCGCGCGGCGCTCGTTGCGCGCGGTGAGCATCT
>JACCQW010000438.1 GCA_013813955.1 Solirubrobacterales bacterium | reverse complement strand
GCCCGCGCCCGCGCCCGAGCCCGAGCCCGAGCCGGAGCCGGAGCCGGAGCGCTGCGAGCTGCTCGGCGTCCCGGTCGCCTGTTCCGGCGCGGGCTGAGCGCGCCGACCACATGTACTAGCCTGCGGCGGGTGACCGCCATCGCCGACCTGCCCCTCGTGGCCTCGGGCAAGGTCCGCGACATGTACGACCTCGGCGACCGGCTGCTGATGGTCGCCAGCGACCGCATCTCGACCTACGACGTCGTGCATCCGACGCCGATCCCCGACAAGGGCAAGGTGCTCACGGCGCTGTCGGTCTTCTGGTTCGCGAAGACCGGGCACATCGTGCCCAACCACTTCGACTCGGCGTCGGCGGGCGTCCCCGACGAGGTCCGCGGGCGGGGGCTGGCGGTGCGCAAGCTGCAGATGCTCGAGGTCGAGTGCGTGGTGCGCGGCTACCTCGCGGGCTCGGGCTGGAAGGACTACCAGGCCACCGGCGAGGTCTCCGGGATTGCGCTGGCGCCCGGCCTGCGCGAGTCCGAGAAGCTGCCCACGCCGATCTTCACCCCGTCGACCAAGGCGACCGAGGGCCACGACGAGACCGTGACCTTCGACCGCGCCGCAGAGATCCTCGGCGACCGCGAGCTCATGGCGCAGGTGCGCGACCTGTCGATCGAGCTCTACGCGTTCGCCGCCGACCACGCGGCGCAGCGCGGCGTGATCCTGGCCGACACGAAGTTCGAGTTCGGCCGTGACGGCGACGGCGCGCTGCGGGTCGCCGACGAGGTGCTCACGCCGGACTCCTCGCGCTTCTGGCCGGCCGACGCCTACAAGGTCGGTCAGGCGCAGCCGAGCTTCGACAAGCAGTACGTGCGCGACTGGGCCGCGGGCACGGGCTGGGACAAGGCGCCGCCGGCGCCGGCGATCCCCGATGACGTGGTCGCCGGCACGCGGGCGCGCTACGTGGAGGCCTACGAGAGGATCACCGGCGAGCCCTTCGACGCGTGGCTGCAGCGGACGGCTCCGGCATGAGGGCGCGCGTGCTCGTGCGCCCGAAGGCGGGCATCCTGGATCCGCAGGGCGTGGCCGTCCAGCGCGCGCTGCCGGCGCTGGGCTTCGAGGGCGTGGCCGACGTCAACGTCGGCCGGCTCATCGAGCTCGATGTGGAGGACCCCTCCCAGCTCGAGGCCATGTGCGAGAAGCTGCTCGTCAACCCGCTGATCGAGGACTACTCCATCCAGTGGCCGGAGGCCGATGGCCGGTCTCAGGACGCGGGGCCGCACGCCCCGCGGGGCTGAGCCTCTTGCGCTTCGGCGTCGTCCGGTTCCCGGGCTCCTGCGACGAGGTCGATGCGCTGCTCGCGTGCGAGCGCGTGCCAAGCGCGGAGGCGCAGATCCTGTGGCACGGCGACGCCGACCTGCACGGTGTCGACGCCGTCGTCATCCCCGGCGGGTTCTCCTATGGCGACTACCTGCGGGTGGGGGCGATCGCGCGCTTCTCGCCGGTCATGGGCGCCGTGCAGGACTTCGCGCGGGATGGCGGCCTCGTGCTCGGGATCTGCAACGGCTTTCAGGTCCTCTGCGAGGCGGGCCTGTTGCCCGGGGCGCTGCTGCCCAACGTCGAGCTGCGCTTTCTCTGCCGCCAGGTGAACGTCGAGGTCGCCAACGCCGACACCCCGTTCACCCGGGACTGCGAGGCCGGCGAGCTGCTCTCGATCCCGGTCAAGCACACGACCGGCCGCTACTACGCGCCACCAGGCGTCCTGCAGTCCCTCGACGCACACGGGCAGATCGTCCTGACCTACGCGCACGACCACAACCCCAACGGCTCCTCGAACGACATCGCCGGCGTGTGCAACGAGCAGGGCAACGTGTTCGGGCTGATGCCGCACCCCGAGCACGCCGTCGACCCCCTCACCGGCTCCACCGATGGTCTCAAGGTCTTTGCCTCGCTGGCGTGAGCTCGGGCTCACCGACGCCGAGTACGAGCTGATCTGCTCGAAGCTCGACGCGGAGCCCAACGAGGTCGAGCTGGCGGTCTTCTCCCTGCTGTGGAGCGAGCACTGCGCCTACAAGCACTCCAAGAAGCTGCTGCGCACGCTGCCCACCGAGGGTCCGCGCGTCGTCATGGGGCCGGGCGAGAACGCGGGCGCGGTCGACGTCGGCGGGGGCCTGGCGGTGGCCTTCAAGGTCGAGTCGCACAACCATCCCAGCGCGGTCGAGCCCTTCCAGGGGGCGGCCACCGGCGTGGGCGGGATCCTGCGCGACATCTTCGCGATCGGGGCGCGGCCGATCGCGGTGCTCGACTCGCTGCGCTTCGGCGAGCCGGGCAGCGCCCGCTCGCGCTACCTGCTCGACCGCGCGGTCGCCGGCATCGGGCACTACGGCAACTCGATCGGCGTGCCAACGGTCGGGGGCGAGGTCTACTTCGAGGGTCCCTACGAGCAGAACTGCCTGGTCAACGCGATGGCCCTCGGCCTCGCACCCGCCGAGCAGCTGATCCGCAGCGCCGCGGCGGGCGTGGGCAACGTCGTCGTGCTCTTCGGCGCCTCGACCGGGCGCGACGGGATCGGGGGCGCGTCGGTGCTCGCCTCCGCCGAGCTCGGCGAGGACGACGCCTCCAAGCGCCCGACGGTCCAGGTCGGCGACCCGTTCGAGGAGAAGAAGCTGCTCGAGTGCTCGCTGGAGCTGCTGGACCTCGGGCTGCTCGTCGCGCTGCAGGACCTCGGCGCCGCGGGGCTGACCTCCTCCAGCGCGGAGATGGCCTCCAAGGGCGAGGTGGGCGTCGACCTCGACGTCGCGCGCGTGCCGCTGCGCGAGGCGGGCATGAAGCCCTTCGAGATCATGATCTCCGAGTCCCAGGAGCGGATGCTGTGCGTCGTCGAGCCCGCGCGCATGGACGACGTGCTCGCGGTCTGTGAGAAGTGGGAGGTGCACGGCACGGCGATCGGGACGGTCACCGACACGCGCCGCCTGCGGGTCTTCGCCGGCGACGAGCTCGTGGGCGACATGCCGGTCGAGGCGCTGGTCGACGACTGCCCGCTGTACGACCTCGCTCCCGAGCGGCCGACCGCGCCCCTGTACCCGGACCCCCCGCGCGTGCTGGAGGCGACCGGCCCGCGCGAGGTCCTGCTCGCGCTGCTGGCCGCGCCGAACATCGCCTCGCGCCGGCCGCTGTTCGAGCAGTACGACTGCCTCGTGCAGTCACGGACGGTGCGCCGCCCCGAACAGGCCGACGCCGCGGTGCTGGCGCTGCCCGGCGCACCAACCCCTGCCGCGTCGGTGCCGGGATCCTCGTCTGTGGGGTCGGTGCCGGCGATCGCGGTGTCGATCGACGGCTCGGGCCGCCGCGTGGCGTGCGATCCCTACACGGGCGCGGTCGAGGCGGTGCTCGAGTGCTCGGCCAACCTCGCGTGCGTGGGCGCCGAGCCGCTGGGGCTGACCAACTGCCTGAACTTCGGCAACCCGGAGAAGCCGCACGTCGCCTGGCAGCTGACCGAGGCGGTCCGCGGCCTGGCCGACGCCTGCCGTGCGCTCGAGGTGCCGGTCGTGGGCGGCAACGTCTCGCTGTACAACGAGACCGGAGGCGGCCCCATCTATCCGACGCCGGTGGTCGGCATGGTCGGCGAGCTGCCCGACCCGGCGCGCGCCGG
>JACCQW010000424.1 GCA_013813955.1 Solirubrobacterales bacterium | reverse complement strand
GCCCGCGCGATGCGACGCTGCTCGCCGCATCGGCGGGGCTGATCTGGGGCGCCTCGGACGTCTGCATCAAGGCGCTCAGCGGCCGGCTGGATGACCTGGGGATCGGCGTCCTCGGCCACCCGCTCGCGCTGGTCATACTCGTGCTCTCGCTCGTCGGCCTGCTGGTCTCCGCGCGCAGCCTGCAGCTCGGCGACGCGGTACCCGTCATAGCGGTGACGAGCGCGACGGCCAACGTGCTGACGATCGCCTCCGGGCCGATCCTCTTCGGCGAGCCGCTGCCCGAGGAGCCGCTGGCCCTCGTCGTGCGGCTGCTGGCCTTCGTCCTGGTGATCACCGCCGCGGCGCTGACGCCGCCGCCGGTACGAGCCGCCCGGCCCGCCTCGGCCTAGCGCCTCAAGCGGTGCGAATGCTGAGCGTCAGCCCGCGGGCCCGCGCCTTGGCCAGGGCGCCCTGGACCGTCGGGCCTTCGGCGGTGCACACGCCGATGCACAGCCGGCTCACGATGCCCAGCGCGCGGCCCGTGCGGATGTGCACGACCGGGCCGCCGGAGTCGCCCTGCAGCGCGGGGCCGATGATGTCGTAGGTGGTCTCCGTGTCGTTGCCCATGAGCGCGTTGCGCCGCTCTCTGGTGAGGGCCAGCGGCCGGAAGGGCAGGCCGAAGCCGGAGAGCTGGATCGTGTCGCCGAAGCTCGTCAGGCCGGGCGTCGTCACGCCGGTGGGGTACTGCGGGCTACCCTTGACCTGCGGGCTGACGCGCGCGAGGTCCTCGGTGTCCACCAGGATGAACGCGTAGTCCTCCGCGTTGACGTCGGGGTCGCCGCGCAGCGCCACGGTGCCGAAGCGATCGCCGTCCATGTCGCGGACGACCTGGTTCGCAGCCTCGGTGCAGTGCGCGGCGGTGGAGAAGTACGTCCCCCCGCTGCCGGTGAACGCGAAGCTCAGCGTGCACTGGCCCACGTCGGTCTCCATGAACGCGCCGGGCTGCAGCGTGCCCGCGGCCGAGGCCGAGGACGGCAGCGCGAGGAGCGCGAGGACGGCGGCGGAGGTGAGCAGGCGGCGCGGGTTCATGCGCCGACTCTACCGCACGTCACACCGGATTTCAGCGCGGTGGGGGCGGGCCGCAGGCCACGATGTCGCGACCGGTCGGCCGCAGCTGCGCGTCGAGCTCGAGCTGCCAGAAGTAGCGGGTGAACGTGTGCCCGTGGGCGAAGTCGCCGACGTGCGGCTCGATGCGCTCGCCGCGCGCCATGCGCACGATCAGCTCGGGGTAGGTGCGCCCCGGGCGCGCCGCGTACACCGGCGCCGGGAACGCTCCACCGAAGCGGGTGTTGACGTCGGTGATCCCCAGGCCGATCTCCGGGTCGCGGAAGGCCTGCACCGTGCACGGCCCGCGCACGCCCAGCGCCTCGCCGACGCGCCTGCCGAGGTCGATCAGCTCCTCGTCGTGGACGACGGTGCCCTTGATCGACTCGCCCCCGCGCGACTCGATCATCGTGCGTGGGATCGCGTTCAGGCAGCGCCCGTCGAGGTCGCAGAGCAGGTCGATCGAGAACTCGGGTCCTCCCATCAGCCGCTGGATCATCACCGGCTCCTTGACGTAGGCGGTGAAGAAATCGGCCTCGGAGCGGTCGGCCGCGGGATGGATCGAGCGCGCGCCCGACCCGCGCCGGGGCTTGACCATCACCGGGTAGGAGTCCGGCTGATCGCCGGGCAGGCAGGTGGGCGGACTGGGCAGACCGTGGGAGAGCAGCAGATCGTGGGTCTCGTACTTGTCGAACGTCGCGCGGCAGATCTCCGGCGCGGGCACGAAGGCAGGCAGGTCGGCCGCCGCGAGCACCTCCAGGTCGAGGTCGGTGAGCGGGACGACCGCCCCAACGGCGTGCTCCTCGACGAGCTCCTGCAGGTAGGGCACGTAGCCCGGGTCGTCGATGCGCGGCGGTGCCACGCGCCGGTGGGCGGCGAACTGGGCGGGCGCGAGCGGCCCCGGGTCGGCGGCGATCGTGAACGCGTGCTGGGCGAACGCGCTGACGATGTCGTAGCGCTTGCCGACCCCCGTCAACAGCACAGCGGCAGCGCCCGGAGCGCCCTCGCTCATGCGCCGCCGTGGAAGCGCGCGAGGGTGTCGGCGCGCAGGCCGAGGCGCAGCGTCTCCAGCGAGAGCACCTCGGCCGGCGGCACGTTGCCGAGGTTGACGTCGGCGCCGTAGCGCTCGATCAGCCACACCTGCTGGTGCTTGCGCGGGGCCTCGAAGATCAGCTTGGCGTGGTCGAGCTCGTGGACGATCTCGTCGATCAGGCCGGTGCGCGCCTCGCCGTCGGGGCGGTACAGGCCCGCCGTGCCGGTCGCGCGGCCCTCGCAGACGACCATCCGCGCGCCGGCGGCCAGCGCCTCGCGGATGAGCTGCACCCAGCGGTAGGGGGCCATGAGCGCTCCGGGGTCCTTCTCGCCAACCTCGGCGTACACCGTGTAGCGCTCGGCCAGGCGCTCGATGAGCGCGAACTTCTCCGCGTGCGGGATGGCAACGGCGCCGCTGGAGACCTCGATGCGATCGATGCCCAGCTCGTCGATCCATGCGCACAGCTCGTCGACCCGGTGATGCAGCCAGGCCAGCTCGGTCAGCGTGCCGCCGAGCATCACCGGCACGTCGTGCGCGCGGTAGGCCGCGAGCTTGGCGTCGAGGTCCTCGGTGACGTACGCCGACCCCCAGCCCAGGCGCACGGTGTCGACATGCGCCGCCGACTGGCACAGCAGGCCGTCGACCTCGCTCGTGCTCAGGCCGGTGTCGATGACGTGCGTGAGGCCGGCGTCACGGGGCTTGGGCGAGCGGTCGGGCAGCGGGAGGAAGTCGGGCACGCGCCGAGGCTACCCAGTCATCCGCCTGGCCGGATCCCGGCGCTGCCGCAGCCTAGGCCGGGACGGGCGCGGCGCGGCGCGACAGGCCGCGCAGGGCCTGGGCAAGGCGCCAGGCGGCGAGCGCCACGACCGCGCCCACGAGCCAGCCCGCGAGCACGTCGGTGGGGTAGTGCGCACCGAGCAGGACGCGGGTCGCGCCGACACCGGCGATCACCACGCCCGCGATCGCGCAGGCCCAGCGGCGGGCGGCCCCGCGCAGGTGTGCGATGGCAACGAGCGCCAGCAGGCCGTACAGCGCCATGGTCGTGGCGGCATGCGCGCTGGGGAACGCGTACCCCGCGGCCTCGATATGGGCGCTGTCGGCGGGCGGGCGGGCGCGCTCGACCACCGACTTCAGCACGTCGACGACCGCCTGGGTGGCGGCGACCGACAGAACGACCGCAAGCGCCGCGTGCCAGTGGCGCAGCGCGAGCATCACCACCGCCGCGACGATCGTCGCGATCACCGCGCCCGCGGTGCCGCCGAGGTGCGTGATGTCGCCGACCGAGCTGGTGGCCCAGCCGAGGGCGCCCTCGTGGAGGGCGCGCACGATCGCCAGATCTGTGCTGGCGAGGCGGGTGCCGACCGAGGCGCCGACGCCGAGCAGGACGACGACGAGCGCCGCGGTCGCGCACACCGAGATGTCCCGGACGCGCCGGCAGGGCAGCATTTTCGAGTGCTACCCGCCGCGCTGGCTACGGAACCGGATCGCCGGGTTCGGCCCGGTCCAGCACGCCGCGCAGGGCGACGAGGTACGCGACGATCAGAAACGGCTCGGCGAGCGCCTTCAGGCTCTCCTCGGCGACGAACTCCCAGTCGCTCACCGGCCAGAACGAATCCAGCGCCTGGGATCCGACCGCCAGCGCGCCGGTGAGCGCGAACAGGGCCAGCGCGCGGGGATGGCCGAGCAGGACGAGCGCGCGACGCGCGAGCAGCAGCGCGACCGTGAGCAGCAGCATGATGAGCAGCACCGCATCGACGTTGGTGACGCCGAACGGTGCGACCGCGCCGGCTCGCTCCTGGAGCCAGTGGCCGAGGAACACCGTGGGCTGCGTGAGCTCGACGACGACCAGCATCGTCAGGATCGCGGCCGACAGCCCCCAGAAGCTCGCGTGCCACGCGGGGGCGCCGGCCTCGCGGCCATGCACGGCGCGGGCGGCGGCGGCGGCGGCGAGCAGCAG
>JACCQW010000406.1 GCA_013813955.1 Solirubrobacterales bacterium | reverse complement strand
GCGCCGGGCTTCCCAGCCGCCGCCCGGCGCGGCTGCGCACCCACGCCGCGACCATGTTGCCGGCGAAGCCGAGAGCGCCCGCCAGCGCCAGCGCGCCGAGCTGCGTCGGGGCGCGGGGGTCGATGAGCCGGAGAATCGCCTCGTAGCCCGCGAAGCAGGCGCTGAGGAAGATCGCCGCGACCACGGCGAGCCCGGCCCACCGCTCCGCGCGCGCGGAGCGCAGCAGGAACGCGATCCCCAGCGGGATCGCGGTCGCCGCATCACCGATGTTGTGCACGAGGTCGGCCAGCAGCGCCACGCTGTCGCTGGCCACGAAGATCACCGCCTGCACAGCGGCGGTGAGGGCCAGCACCAGCAGCGCGAGCACCACGGCGCGCAGCCCCGCGCGCGAGCGCCGGATCGACGGGTGCACCAACCCGTGCGAGTGCCCGTGATCGTGGGCGGCGGAGTGCTCGTGGCCCGCGCGCGCGCTCATGCGCTCGCGGCGGGTGCTGTGACGTGCGGGGCGGCGGGCGCCGGCGCGACGGGCGCGTCGATGTGCTCGTGGTGGTGACGGATCGCGGCGAGGAGATGACCGACGTGCTCGTCGTGCAGGCGATACCAGGCATGGCGTCCGCTGCGACGCACGGCGACGAAGCGCAGCTGGCGCAGCATGCGCAACTGGTGCGAGGCGCCGCTGACCCCCAGGCCCGTCAGCTCGGCGAGCTGCTCGACCGTCCGCTCCCCCTGGAGCAGCGCCCACAGCAGCCGGATCCGGCTGCCGGCCGCGAACGCTCGCATGGACTCCGCCAGCGTCTCGGCTTCGTCGGCGGTGAGCGGGCGTGCGGGCGAGCTGTGCTCGGCTGGATGCGGCACGCGGCCATCCTATAACGCTTGAGCAGTTCTTCAAGTGTGCACAGGGAACGGTCCTGCTCAGCCGCCGTGCTCTCCCATCGGCTCGCCGGTGTGCCCGCCGCCGCCCTTGCTCGAGCCGTCCTGGGGCGGGACGCCGCCCGCCGGCGATGGAGCGCCGAACTGTCCGGTCCGGTGGGTGTTCATCGCACCGATCTCGCGCGCCTGGGCCGCGATGATCTGCTTGGCCAGCTGCTTGGCCTCCGCGCCGGCGCCCTTGGCCAGCTCGATCCGCGCCATCCGGATCGCGCCCTGGTGGTGGGGGATCATCATGTCGATGAACGCCCGGTCGAACGGCTTCGCGGTCTGCAGCATCGAGACGTCGTGGTCCATGCCCATCTGCTGCTCGGAGATCCCGAGGCTCTTCGGCTTCACGCCCGCGTCGTCGAGGTTCCCGGCGACCGTGCGCAGCGTCGAGATCTCGGCGTTCTGGGTGCGGATGATGTCGTCGGCGAGGTCCTTGACGAACTCGCTCTGACCGCGCGTCTGGGCGATCTCAGCCATCTTCACCGCGGACTCGTGGTGGGGGATCATGTTGTCGACGAACGCGCGATCGATGCCGTTGCCGGCTGTGCTCGTCGCGGCTGCGCCTCCGCCATCTTCGTCGTCTTCGCCGCATGCCGCCAGCGCCACGCCCGCGGTCAACACGCCGAACGCGATCAGCATGAAGAGGAACAGGGATCGTGAATGCTTGCTGAGGTCCATGGGGTGGCTCCTTGAATGGGGCGCGAGGGCGGCGTGATGCTTCCGAGAAGCTTACGAAGGCTAGGAGTTGTCGGATCTACCCGGTTGGACCGCTATGCTCCCGCGCTGTCGCAATGGAAACGCCGAGTTCGCCCGAACCTTGTCCGGGCGAAGCGGGGGAACCAGGTTGTTGGGGCGAATCGGCTTTTGAGTGAGCCGTAGCGCGCTGCCTCGCGCGCGAGCCCGTCAGCTCACCCCGTAGGCACGACCCATGAGGTGCCGATGTCCACGACGCTGACGTCCCGCTGTGCCCTTGCCGCGTTCGCGCTGGCGTTCGCCGCGCCCGTTTCGCCGGCCGGCGCCCACACCGGCACGGGCGGCGCATCGTTCGGCGCGCGGCCCACGGTCAAGAGCTTCGAGTGCGTCGGCGGCGGGCGCTCACAGTGTCCGGAGGGTGAGTTGCTGCGCGTACGCGGCGAGGGGCTCGAGCGTGCCGACAGCGTCATCTTCCTCGGTCGAAACGGCGGCAGCGACGACCGTCGCGCGCGACCGGCCAAGCGAAGCCCGCATCGCGTCGTGGTCCGCGTCCCCTCCAGCGCGCGTACGGGCCCGGTTCGCGTCGTCAGCCGGGCTGCGGGGGCATCCAGGGCCTCGAAGCCGAAGCGACTGCGCGTCATCGAGGCGCCCGCGCCTGCGGCGCAGCCTGCCCCGGTGGTCCCCGCGGGCGAGGGCGTATTCCCCGTGCGCGCCCGTCATGACTTCGGGACGAGGACCAACCGCTTCGGCGGTGGGCGCGGTCACCAGGGCCAGGACGTGTTCGCACCGTGCGGCACGCCCCTCGTCGCGGCCCTCAGCGGCGTGGTCACGTGGGCGAAGTTCCAGGCACGGGCGGGCAACTACGCGGTGATCGCGGCCGACGACGGCACGAGCCAGGCGTACATGCACATGCTCAAACCCGCCACCGTCGAGCGCGGCGCCCGCGTCGCCGCCGGCCAGCAGATCGGTCAGGTCGGAGAGACAGGACGGGCCACCGGCTGTCATCTGCACTTCGAGCTGTGGACGGCTCCGGGCTGGTACACCGGCGGCAAGCCCGTCGATCCGCTGCCCGCCCTGCAGGCCTGGGCCGCGCGCGGCTGAAGGGCCGCCGCGCCCGCTTCAGGGCTCGGCGCCCGCCCTCACCCGGCGTCGGTCCTCGCGACGCCGTCCGGTGCGGCTCGGCGGCTCGTGAACGTCCGTCCGGCGATCACGACGGCCAGCAGCGCCACGCTGGTCCACTGCGCGTTACTGAGCCCCAGCGCCAGCTCCGGACTGTCGGTGCGCAGGAAGAACACGAAGAACCGGCCGACGGAGAACAGCCCCAGCACGAGCCATGCCAGATCGCCGGGGCGCGCCAGCCGGTGGCGCAGCGGCCAGATGACCGCGAACATCGCCGAGGCCAGCAGGACCTCGTACAGCCCGCCGTTCTCGTAGGCGAAGGCGGAGTTGGGCGTCAGGGCGTCGGGGTGGGAGTTGCGGACGGCGAGGAAGGACGTGCTGCGCTCCCCGTAGTGCTCGCCGTTGATGACGTCGCCGATGCGGCCGATCGCCACGCCGAGCGGCAGGCCGAACGCGCCGGCGTCGAGGTAGCGGCCGCTGATCCGCGTGCGCCAGACGTACGCCGCGATGAGCACCGCGGCGAGGATGAGCCCGCCGTCGAAGGTGAAGCCGGTGCCGTCGAAGACCTCGCCGGGCGCAAGCAGATCACCGGGATCGTGCTCCACCAGGTAGAAGATGCGCCCGCCGACGATGCCGCCGAGCGCGGCGAGCCCGACGATCGTGTACAGGGGGTCGACGTCCAGGTCGCGCTCGCGCAGCCAGCGCCCCCCGGCCACGCCCCCGATGAGGATGCCGAGCGCGATGGTGATCCCGTGCCAGGCCAGCGTCAGCGGGCCGAGGTGAATCTCGGGGTCGATGCCGATCGTGATGACGGCGGGATCGGGCATCAGCGCTGCGGCCTCTGCGCGCCGCCCCGGGCGGCGTCCTGGGTGCGTCCCGCCTTGGCCGCCGCGATGCCTTCCTCGATCTGCGGCTCGGAGACGACCCCGATCACGTGGCCCACGACGCGGCCGTCGCGCCGGATGAAGAACGTCTCCGGGATGCCCGTGGTGCCCCAGTCGCGCGCGACGTCGTTGGTGGGGTCGCGAACGTGGGGGAACGTCTGCTCGAACTCGGCCAGGAACCCGCGGGCGTCATCTCGCACATCTTGCATGTTCAGGCCCAGGAACAGCACGCCGTCACGGCCGTGTCGCATCCAGGAGCGCTGCAGCAACGGTGCCTCCTCGCGGCAGGGGATGCACCACGAGGCCCAGAAGTTCAGGACGACCGGCGTCCCGCGCAGCTCCCGCAGGTCGATGCGCCCGTCGGCCGCCGCCCGGCGCACCGGACCGGCGAGCTTCGGCGGAACGGTGCCGCGCGTCAGGACGTCGAGCTCGAACCCGGGCGCCGGGACTGGCCGTGCCTCGGCCAGCGCGTCGTCGATCGTGGAGTCCGGCGACGTGGTGAGCAGCCCGAAGGCCAGCAGCGCGACGAGTGCTGCCGCGAGCAGGAGCGCGACCGTGCGCCCGGCGTAGCGCAGTGGACCGCGCCGCGCGGGTGCTGACTCAGCGCTCATCGCCCACCTCCGGTGGCTCGATGCGAGCAGGCTCGTTGAAGTGCGAGTAGATGGTCTTCGTGAAGTGCCCGCCTGTGGTCATCCTCTCGCGCAGCACCCGCAGGTCGTCTAGGGCGACGGTCAGCCGCAGGAACACGGGGGTGCCCGGATCGAAGAGGGCGAGCTGCGCGAGCGGCCGCCCGTCCTGGCGCCACTCGCGCAGCAGCCGGACGTCGCGGGCATAGCTCGACCATCTGAACCATCTGCGCGTCGAAAAGGCACCTCCGCCGGCATACTCACCGCGCTGCCACGTGATGCCGGGCGCCCGGAACCACTGCGCCCTGCCCACGACGACGGTCTCCGTGCGTCCGCCGGTGACGTAGGCGAGGCGGTTCGGCGCCTGCAGGCGATAGTCCGTCCGCGCGAAGCTGCCCGGGCCGCTGGTCACCTTCTCCGTCTGGCGCACGCTGCGCAGCCCGCGCATCCGCGTCTGCGCGCGCCGCAGCAGGCCGCGCGCACGCGCACTCTCGTGCCGGCTCCAGCGCGCGGGCAGATCGGCCACGTGCCGACGTTCGCCGTCGCGAACGGCCACGCGGACCACGTCGCCGGTCGTGGAGAAGCGCCGGCAGCCCGGTCCGCACGAGGACTGGCGCGCGCGCAGCACCGTGATGGGGGCACCCGCCGGGCGGTTCTTGGAGGTGAGGACGCGCACGGTGCCCGTCACGCGCTCACCGGTGCCCCGCAGCCAGCCGGCGACGACCAGTCGCCCGGCGTTCTCGGCGACGGCGAGCTCGTCGCGCGCCGGCCGCCGCAGCGGGCAGGGATCGCACGCCGGCAGGGAGGCCAGGGCCTCGTCGGCCTCGCCGAGCTGACGCGGCGGGAGCGGGAACGTCGCGAGCAGCGCCACCGCCGCGACGATCGCGACGCCGAGCATCGGCTCGGCGCGCAGGACGCGCCAATGGCGGCGCTCCACCTGCTCGGACGAGGTGACCGGTGCGAGCATGCGCGGACGCAGGCGCACCGCGTGCCACCAGCTGGCGCCGGCCAGGAGTCCGACGAGCGCGACCTTGATCAGCAGCACGCGCCCGTAGGACGAGCGCCACAGCTCGTCCACGCTTCCGAGCTGCACCAGGAGGCTCGCGACGCCGGTCGCGCTGACGATCAGGAACGCGGGCAGCGCGACCCGCCCGAACTCGGGCAGGATCCGCCGGGCGACCATCATCCGCAGGTCGCGTTCGGACCGGCGCAAGGCGGGTCCCCAGACGAGGACGATGAGCGCGATGCCGCCGAGCCAGACGGCGCCCGAGAGCAGGTGGACCCAATCGTTGAGGATCGTCAGCAGGCGCGGTGACGCAGAGCCGGCGTGACCTGATGCGGCGACGGCCCCGAGCGCCGAGGCGACGGCGGCCGCCGCGATGCGCGGGGAGCGCTGCCACAGCGCGAGCGCCAGCAGGGCGAAGCCGACGACCCCTACGCGTCCCACGCCGGCGACGTTGGCCAGCAGGTAGTCGCTCAGCCCGGCGGGCGAGAAGCCCTGCGCGGCGTCGACCGCTTCGACCAGCGCCGCGAGCGCCGCCGCGCCGACCGCGAACGCGCCCAGGTCGGTCGTCACCGCTCGCTCCCGGACCTGTGCACGCTCGAGGTCCGCGCCCTCTAGGGGTTCGAGCCGGCGACCCGTCAGCCACGAGTCATCGCCGCGGGCGCCGAGGACGACCCGCAGCAGCAGCGCGCCGGCGAACAGCAACAGCGCGGCGTACAGCAGCACACGGGCGCCGACCCGTAGCCACCCATCGCGGGCGAGCGGGCTCTGCTCGAGGCTGTGCCCGCCACTCGCGGCGGCGGTCCGGACGCCGAAGGAGAACGAACCCTCCAGCGCATGTCCGTCCTCGGTCGAGACGCTGTGCCAATCGACGCGATAGGCACCGCGCTCGAGGGCGGCTGCCGGACGCAGCACGAGGCGTCGCGCCGAAGATGACACGGTCTTCACGGCGACGTCCCCGCCGTCGACGCGTACCAGCTCGGCTCTCGCGAGCTCGCGGTTCAGCGGCTCGGTGAACGTGAGCGCGATCCGCGGCGGAGAACCCTCCAGACGCACGCCCGGCTGAGGGTCGGAGCCGAGGAACGCGGCGTGGCCGAACGCCGCGGGCGCCGCAGCCAGAAGGGCCAGAAGGGCCAGAAGGGCCACGGTCAGCGTCGGCGCGAGGCGAGCGGGGATCGCGGATCGCACAGCCCCAGAAGATACTATGCGCCGTAGTAGATGCAGGAGAGTGTCTGAGACCTACGATGAGCGCCATGACCAAGCCCACGCCGCCTGCACTGCACGAGCTCGAGGCCAAGGTCATGGAGCAGGTCTGGCTGCGCGACCGGGCGACCGTGCGGGAGATCCTCGACGCGGTCAACGCAAAGGCCGCCAAGCAGCTGGCGTACACGACGATCATGACGATCATGAGCCGGCTGCACGGCAAGGGGCTGCTCGACCGCGAGCGCGACGGGCGCAGCGACGTCTACTCGGCGCGTCACTCCCGCGAGGAGTACATGGAGCTCCGCGCGCAGACGGAGGTGCAGGCGCTGGTGGAGGAGTTCGGCGAGGCGGCGCTCGTCCACTTCGCGCGCCAGGTCCAGAGTCTGGACCCCGAGCGCCGCGAGCAGCTGCGGCGGATGGCACGTGATGGCTAGCGCGCGCCGCCTCTATCGCCTCACGCTGGGGCTGGGGGTCCTCGCCGGGCTCACGCTCGTCGCGGCGCTCGCCACGGTCTCCCTCGCTGTCGATCCGGCATCTCCATCCATGGCCGAGCTGGCGGCGGCGTGTGGGCAGTACGTGCTCGCGTTCTCGGCGCCCGGCCTGCTGATCAGCGCCGTGGGCAGCCTGGGCCTCGCCTCGGTTCTCTGCGGGATGCGATCGGCGACGATGCAGCTGCGCTGCCAGCGGCGACTGCGCTCGCGTTTGGAGATCGTCGAGCATCGCACGGCATGCGATGCGAACGTCGCCGTCGTTTCAGACCCTCGACCGCAGGCGTTCTGCGCGGGAGTGCTACGCGCGCGGATCTACGTGTCGACGGGCGCCATCGCCGCGCTCGACGCCCGCGAGCTGCACGCCGTGCT
Source organism: Solirubrobacterales bacterium (assembly GCA_013813955.1). Lineage (GTDB taxonomy): Bacteria > Actinomycetota > Thermoleophilia > Solirubrobacterales > Solirubrobacteraceae > CADCVQ01. Next base: position 4,829 of record JACCQW010000406.1, on the reverse strand, counting down.
CGCCCACGAGGCCCATCACGCCGCGCGCCGCGATCCGCTTCGCGTGTTCGTGGCCCACGTCCTGCGTGACTCGCTGTTCTTTCTGCCGATCATGCGCCACGCGGCGGAGCGCTACTGCGCGCTTGCGGAGATGGCCGCGGACGACGCGGCCGTGCACCGCCTGGGAGGGCACGGGCCGCTGGCCTCGGCGATGTTGACCTTCGAAGGGCGCGCACCGGCGGGGGCCGTGGGAATCGCGCCCGAGCGCGTCGACCACCTGCTGGGCGAGCCCATGCGCTGGCAGCTCTCCGCATCGCTCCTGCTGGCCGGCGCGGCGACCCTCTCAGGGATCGCGGTGCTCGGCGCAGCGGCGGCGAGCGCGGCGCCGGCCGGCGGGCTCAGCATGGCGGTCCTGGTCATGCAGCTGTGCGCGTTGGCGATGGCGGTGCTGCCGTTCGTGGCGGGCGTCGCGCTTGTCCTCACCGTGAAGCGCGCGCTCGCCTCCTGACGTGAGCACGACTGTCGCGCTGCCGCACATCCGCGGTGCGACACGGCGTCCCCTGAGACCGGCGTCTACGACGTAGCGTAGTATTACGTTCTTTGTTCCCGTCGAAGGAGGCCGTGATGGAGGGTGTTCTGGTCGCCGCAGCCGTGCTGGCCTGCCCGGTCGGCATGGGCCTGATGATGCTGTTCATGGGCAAGGGCATGTTCGGTTCCAAGCGCCGCGATACCGAGCCCCCGCCTGACCGGACCCCGAGGGACTAGATTGATCGATTCCAAAATTCCGTGGTCGTGGATGACGTCTATTTGGAATCAACCATGTAGCCGCGACGACCGGCAAGGACGCGACCGATGACCCCCTCCTTTCGCAAGCTTGCGCTCACGTGCCCGACCGTGCTCACGGCGGCCGTCCTGTTCGCCGCGTGCGGCGGGGACGATGCCACGATCGGCTCCCCGGACCCGGGGAACGAGCGGCCAGCCGCCGCCGGGCTGGAACACGTTCACGGCCTCGGCATCAACCCCCGCGACGACGCGCTGATCATCGCCACCCACACCGGCCTGTTCCGCGCGGGGAAGAGCGAGACGCGAGCCCGGGCCTACGGCGACAGCCGCCAGGACGTCATGGGCTTCTCGATCCTCGGTCCCGACCGCTTCATCGGCTCGGGCCACCCGGATCCGCGGGACACCTCGTCGCCCCCGAACCTCGGCCTGATCCGGTCGCGGGATGGCGGGCGCAGCTTCGAGCCGGTGTCGCTGCGCGGCGAGGCGGACTTCCACGTTCTCGAGTCGCGGGGCGAGCAGGTCTACGGCTTCGACGGCACGCAGGCGCGGCTCATGGTCAGCCGCGACGGCGGCCGCCGCTGGACGCAGCGCACCCCGCCGGCCGCGATGCTGGCGCTGGCCATCGACCCCACCGATGGCGCGCGGATCGTCGCGGCGACCGCCGCGGGGCTGCGGTCCTCCTCCGACGAGGGCAGGACCTGGAAACCGCTTGCGCCGGCGCTCATCGGGCTGCTCGCGTGGCCGGGGGCAGAGCGTCTGTACCTCCTCGACGGCGCCGGCGGCGTCCAGCTCAGCACCGACCGCGGGCGCAGCTTCCGCAGCGTGGGATCGGTCGGCGGCCAGCCCGCCGCCTTCATGGCGAGCGGTGACGAGCTCTACGCGGCCCTGCACGACGGCACGGTGAAGCGCTCGGCGGACGGTGGCCGGACCTGGCAGGTCCGGGCCACGCCGTGACGGGCGGGCGCCCTCGAGTGACCCCACCCATCCGGGGACTCGTCACACGCCGACGGTCCGGGGCTCCGCGGGCTCGGGCTCCATGCCGGGCGTGGGGACGCGGCCGGACGCCTGCCCGTCGCGCTCCGCGGCGAACCTGCGCAGCCGCAGCGAGTTGGACACGACGAAGACGCTCGAGAACGCCATCGCCGCCCCGGCGATCACCGGGTTGAGGTAGCCGGACGCGGCCAGCGGGAGGGCCGCCACGTTGTAGGCGAACGCCCAGAACAGGTTGCTCTTGATCGTGCCCAGCGTCCTGCGCGACAAACGGATCGCGTCGGCCGCCGCGCGCAGGTCGCCGGAGACCAGCGTGAGGTCCGACGCCTCGATGGCCACGTCGGTGCCGGTGCCGATGGCCAGGCCGAGATCGGCCTGCGCCAGGGCGGGCGCATCATTGACGCCGTCGCCGACCATGGCGACGACGCGGCCCTCGCCCTGCAGGCGCGTGACCACCGCGGACTTCTCGGAGGGCAGGACCTCGGCGATGACCTCGTCGATTCCCACCTGGGCGGCGACGGCCTTCGCGGTCGTCTCATTGTCGCCGGTGAGCAGGACCGGCCGCAGGCCGAGCTCGCGCATGCGGCGGACCGCCTCCGCCGAGCTGTCCTTGATCGTGTCGGCCACCACGAAGATCGCCCGCGGCTCACCGTCCCAGGCCGCCGCGATCGCGGTGCGCCCCTGCGCCTCGGCCTCGCGCTTGGCGGCGTCGAGCTCGGCCGGCAGATGGATGCCCTGATCTTCGAGCAGCACGGGGCGCCCGGCGATGACGCCGTGGCCCTCGACCGTGCCCGCGACGCCGAGCCCCTCGCGGTTGGTGAAGGACTCCGGCGCCTCCAGCCGCCCGAAGGCCTCACGGGCCGCGCGGGCGATCGCCTGTGCGATCGGGTGCTCGGAGGCGTTTTCCAGAGCACCGACGAGCCGCAGCGCCTCGTCGCGATCGGTCCCCTCGGCGACCGCGATCTCGTGCAGGCTCATCTTCCCGGTGGTCACGGTCCCCGTCTTGTCGAGCACGATCGTGTCGACGCGGCGGGTGGACTCCAGCACCTCCGGGCCCTTGATCAGCAGGCCGAGCTGGGCGCCCCGGCCGGTGCCGACCAGCAGCGCCGTCGGCGTGGCCAGGCCCAGCGCGCACGGGCAGGCGATGATCAGCACGGCGACCGCGGCCGTGAAGGCCAGGCCGGTGTCGCCGGCGCCGAGCCAGAACCCGAGCGCGGCGGCGGCGATGGCCAGGACGATCGGCACGAAGACGCCCGAGATCCGGTCGGCCAGGCGCTGGACGGGTGCCTTGCCCGACTGCGCGTCGGTCACGAGCTGGGCGATCTGCGCCAGTGCGGTGTCGGCGCCGACCCGGCTGGCGCGGACGACCAGGCGCCCGCCGACGTTCACCGTGGCCCCCGTCACCGCGTCGCCGGGAGCGACCTCGACCGGGATCGACTCGCCGGTGAGCAACGACCGGTCGACGGCCGAGGAGCCCTCCTGCACCTCGCCGTCGGTGGCCACCTTCTCACCGGGCCGCACCACGAAGCGGTCGCCCACCTGCAGCCCGTCGGCCGGGACGCGCCGCTCGGTGCCGTCGGCCTCCAGCAGCGAGACCTCCTTGGCCCCGAGCTCCATCAGCGCCTTCAGCGCGGCGCCGGCCTTGCGCTTCGCCCGCGCCTCGAAGTAGCGCCCGGCGAGGATGAACGTGATCACCACGCCGGCGACCTCGAAGTAGATCTCGTCGGTTCCCATCCCGCGCTCGGGGATGAGGTTGAAGTGCATGCTCATGCCGGCCTCGCCCGCGCCGAGGAGGAACAGGGCGACGATCGAGTACCCGTAGGCGGCCAGCGTGCCGACCGAGATCAGCGTGTCCATGGTGGCCGCGCCGTGCTTGAGGTTGGCCCACGCGGCACGATGAAACGGCCAGCCCGCCCACAGCACCACGGGGGTGGCGAGCTGCAGCGACAGCCACTGCCAGTACTCGAACTGCAGCGGGGGGATCATCGCCAGCGCGACGATCGGCAGCGACAGGATCGCCGAGACGATCAGCCGCCGGCGCAGCGGCGCGGTCTCGTCGACCTCCTCCTCGCCGGCGCCGGGCGCGTCCGCGGCCCCGGGGAGCGTGGCCTGATAGCCGGCCTGCTCGACGGCGGACACCAGGTCCTCCGGGGCCACCACGCCGTCCTCGTAGCTGACCGACGCCTTCTCGGTCGCGTAGTTCACGCTGGCCCGCACGCCGTCGAGCTTGTTCAGGCGCTTCTCGATGCGGTTCGCGCAGGACGCGCAGGTCATCCCGGTGATCGGGAGGTCGAGCTGGGTCATCGGGTCGCCTCCTGGGTGAAGGCGGCGGTGTGCACGGCGCCCTCGTGCTTGAACTGCAGGAACAGGCGGTAGCGCCCGGTGCTCGGGTACTCGGCGCCGAAGCTCAGCGTCCCGTCCTCCGGATGGGTGTGCAGGTAGGCGAGGTCGCCCTCGCGCAGCGCGACGAGGTGCCCCCTGGCGCCCAGGTAGGGCTCGAGGTCGTCGACGACCCTGCCGTCGCGGCGGACCGTGAAGTCGAGGTCGCCGGAGGAGCCTCCGGTCAGGCTGACCTGGTAGCCGTCGACCTCGGCGCTGTCGGCGGCGGGCGGCAGCTCGCGGGCCTGAAACGGGCCGTCGGCGGACAGGTCCTGGCCGAGGGTGTGCTTCTCGCCCGCGACCTGGAAGTCCGCGAACGCCCGGTAGCTGCCGCCGACCGGCAGCCGCAGGTCGATCGACCAGGTGCCGTCGCCGGCCTGGCGCGGGTGAAGGTGCTGGAAGTGGCGCAGGTCGCGGCGCACGACGATGAGGTGCATCCGGCGGCCCTGCTCCTCCTCGAAGGCGCGGACCGGACGGCCGTCCTTGCCGAGGACGCGGAACTCGAAGCGCTCGGTCCGCCGCGCGGAGAAGCGGCGGCGGTCGATCTGCAGGCGCAGCCCGTCGTCGGCGATCGCCAGGCCGGGCAGGCTCGCGGAGGCGGGCGCCGCGGCCTCGCCGCCGTGCTCGCCCTCGCCCTCGTCGTCCTTGGCCGGCTCGCGGGACTCCCCGTGCGCGTCGTCGGCCGGCTGCGGCTGCGC
>JACCQW010000405.1 GCA_013813955.1 Solirubrobacterales bacterium | reverse complement strand
GTCGCCCTGGCCGTGGGCGCCTCGGGCGGCGCGGCCCTGCGCGCTGCGCTGCTGGCCGGTGCGCCCGGGGCCGACGTGTCGCTCACGCAGCTGCGCGACCGGGTCAGCTCCAGCGGCGCGCTCTTCGACGGGCGCCTGCGGGTCGTCACGGTCGAGCGCGGCAGCGGGCGCCGGGTGGTCTTCGGCGCGCCGGGCGCGCCGCCCGCCGGCGTCGGCGAGGCCGTGCAGGCCTCGTGCTCGGTTCCCTGGATCTTCGCGCCGGTGCTCATCGGCGAGCGCCAGTACGTCGATGGCGGCGTGTGGAGCAACACCAACCTCGACGTCGCCCCCGCCGGCCGCGACACGCAGGTGCTGTGCCTGAACCCGATCGCAAGCGTGGAGATCGCGCTGGCCTCGCCATTCGGCGCCCTGCGGGCGATCGCGGGCTCGGCGGCCGCCCTGGAGACGCTCGCGGTGCGCAGCCGCGGCGCCCGCGTGCGGATGCTCGGTCCCGCGGGCGACACCGCGCGCGTGATGGGCCCCAACCTCATGAACCCCCGCCCCCGCGACGAGGTGCTCGCGGGCGGCTACGCGCAGGGCCTGCGGCTCGGCGGCGGGCGCCCGCCCTCCCGTGCCACGGCGTGACGGCCTACTAGGGGGTGGCCACGCCTTCGGCGGCCGCCGCATCCACGCCCTGCGCCGCCGCCTGGGCCTTGCGTACGGCGTTGGACAGCGCCCGGACGTACGCGCGACCCGCGGCCTCGATGATGTCGGTGGCCACGCCCTGCCCGGCGGCCGACTGCCCGTCGCACTCGAGCACGACCGACGTCTCGCCGAGCGCGTCCTGGCCGGCGGTCACGGCGTCCACGCGGAACTCGCGCAGGCGGGCGTCCAGGCCCGTCGCGATGTTGATCGCGCGAAAGACCGCGTCGACCGGCCCGTCGCCGGTGAACGAGCCCTCGACCGTCCTGCCATCGGGCATGGTCACCGCGACGGTGGCCTGCGGCGGGCGGCGCGAGGAGGCGTCGACCTCGAACCACTCCAGCGTGTAGCTGGCCAGCGCGTCGCGCAGCTCGTCGGTGACGAGCGCCTCGAGGTCCATCGCGCTGACGTGCTTCTTCTTGTCGGCGATCTCCTTGAAGCGCTTGAAGGCGGTGTTCAGCGCCTGGCCGTCGACCGCGAAGCCCAGCTCGGCCAGTGCCTGCTTGAGCGCCGCGCGCCCGGAGTGCTTGCCCAGCACAAGCGAGTTGGCCTCCAGCCCGATCGAGGTGGCATCCATGATCTCGTAGGTCGAGCGCTCCTTGATGACGCCGTCCTGGTGGATGCCCGACTCGTGCGCGAACGCGTTGCGCCCGACGATCGCCTTGTTGGGCTGCACGACGTAGCCGGTCAGCCGGGCGACCAGGCGCGAGGTCCGCGCGATCTCCCTCGTCTGCGCGGTCGTGTGCAGGCCGCACGCGTCGCCGCGCGTATGGATGAGCATCACGATCTCCTCCAGCGAGGCGTTGCCCGCGCGCTCGCCGATGCCGTTGATCGCGCACTCGACCTGGCGCGCGCCGGCCAGCAGCCCGGCGTAGGAGTTGGCCACCGCCAGTCCGAGGTCGTCGTGGCAGTGCACGGACAGCACGACCCCGTCCAGCCCGGGCACGAGCCGGTACAGGGTCTCCAGGTAGGCCCTGTACTCGTCGGGCGTCGTGTAGCCGACGGTGTCGGGGATGTTGATCGTCGTCGCGCCCTCCTCGATGGCGACCGTGCACACCTCGGCGGTGTACTGCAGGTCGGCGCGGGTGGCGTCCATCGGCGAGAACTCGACGTCCTCGACGAACGAGCGCGCGTGGGCCACCGCGGCCCGGGCCTGGGCCTTGATGTCCTCACGGGTGGAACGGAACTGGTGCTCGATGTGGATGTCCGACGTCGAGATGAACGTGTGGATGCGCGGGCGCTCGGCGTCGCGGACCGCGCGGGCGGCCGCCTCGATGTCGGGGGCCTGGGCACGCGCAAGACCGGCGATCACCGGGTGGTGGGTGGGAAAGTCGTTTGACGCCCGCGCGATCGCCTCGACCGCGCCGAAGTCGCCGGGCGAGGCGATCGGGAAGCCCGCCTCGATGACGTCCACTCCCAGCCGCGCGAGCTGGTGGGCGATCTCGAGCTTCTCGACGGTGTTCAGCGAGATGCCCGGCGACTGCTCGCCGTCGCGCAGGGTCGTGTCGAAGATGCGGACGTGCTGCGACTCGGTGGTGCTCATGACGATCGGCGCTCCTTGCGAAAGGCTCGAGGACGGCTTCTTCTCAGTGGGTTTGCGGCAGTGCGGCCGCCACGCGATGGCTCCCCCTAGCGGGGGAGGATGAGAAGCAGGCGGAGCTCGAGCGCCGACGTCATGCTCAGGCCAGTCTAGGGGACGAGGACGACCTTGCCCACGTTGCGCCGCTCGCCGAGGATGCGGTGCGCCTCGGCGGCGCGGTCGAAGGGCACGGCCTCGTGGACCACGGGGCGGAGGGTCCCGTCCTCGAGCATCTCGTGCAGCGGCGTGATCCAGGGGTCCAGCGTGCCGCGGTCGTCCCACAGGCGCAGCAGGTTCAGCCCGATGACCGCCTTGGAGTCGGCCATCTGGTCCATCAGGTTGAACCCGCGCAACATGCGCAATGCCTGGGGCGCGGCCTTGAGCAGGTTGCGCGTCTCGCCGCTCATCACCGACGAGGCGCCGAAGGTCACCACGCGCCCACCCGGGCGCAGCATGCCGTAGGAGCGCCGCACCGACGCGCCGCCCACCGCGTCCATGATCACGTCGAAGGGCGGCAGGCCGCGCTCCCAGCCCTCGCGGGTGTAGTCGTGGGCGACGTCGACGCCGAAGCCGCGGATCGCGTCGTGCTTGGCCGGCGAGGCGGTGCCGTGGACCTCTGCGCCGGCGCGCTTGGCGATCTGCGTCGCCGCGATCCCGACGCCGCCGCCGGCGGCGTGCAGCAGCACGCGCTCGCCCGGCTGCAGGTTGGCGTAGGTCATGAGCCCCGCCCACGCCGTCGCGTAGTTGACCGGGATCGCGGCAGCGGCCTCGAAGCCGACGCCGTCCGGGAGCGCGACCGCGTCGACGGCGCGGACGACCACGCGCGAGGCGTAGCCGCCGAAGCGCGTGCCGGCCATCACGCGATCGCCGGCGGCGGGCGTGGAGACGCCGTCCCCCACGGCGGCGACCGTGCCGGCGACCTCGTAGCCGAGCACGCACGGGGGCTTGGGCGCGTCGGGGTAGACGCCCACTCGGGCCATCGTGTCGGCGAAGTTCACGCCGGCGGCCGCGACGTCGATCGCCACCTGGCCCGGGCCGGGCCGCGGGTCCGGGCGCTCCTGCACCTGGAGCACCTCGGGGGCCCCGTGACTGGTGAGGACGACCGCGCGCATGGCGGCGAGCCTATCCGGTCCCGGGCGTGGCGGCTGCGCGACAAAGCGTCACACTCCGGGGATGGCCCGCGACACCGGATTTCCCGCCTCCGACGCCCAGGACGACTTTCTGCGCGCGCGGCGCCGGCATGCGCTCGCGCGGGTCTCGGCGGCGGTGCGCCGCGAGCCCGACGACGTGGACGTCATCCTGCCCTTCGACGAGGTGGTTGCGGCGCTCGGCCGCATCTCGGAGCGCGACCTCGGCCACGAGCCGATCGCGCTGGACTCGATCGTGGGCACCGTCGACCGCGGCAAGGAGTTCGACCGCCACTTCCGCCCCGCGTCGGCGCGCGTGCGGCTGCGCTTCGAGCGCATCGCCAACGCTCAGCGTCGTGGCGAGTCGATGCCGCCGATCGACGTCTACCGCATCGGCGAGGTGCACTTCGTCCGCGACGGCCACCATCGCGTGGCGGTCGCCCGGGCGCAGCGCCTCGACGTGATCGACGCCCACGTCGTCGAGGTGCTCACGCGCGTGGGGGCCGACGCGTCGATGCGGCTCGGCGACCTGCCGATGAAGAGCCACGAGCGGCTCTTCCACGAACGCGTCCCGCTGCGCGCCCAGGCGCGCTCGCGCATCCGGATCGCCGACCCGGAGGGCTATGGCGCGCTGGCCGAGGGTGTGGAGGCGTGGGGCTTCAGGCTCATGCAGGCCGAGCGTGAGCTGATGGACCGCACGGAGGTCGCCCGCCGCTGGTTCGAGGACGAGTACGTGCCGGTCGTGGAGATGCTCCGCGAGGCCGACCTGATCGGCCGCCGCGAGCACGAGACCGACGCCTACGGGCGCCTCACCGGGGACCGCTTCCGCCTCATGCGCACCCAGCAGTGGAGCGACGAGGCGATCGAGCGCGTGCGCCGCGGGCGCTGATCAATCCGCGGGCGGCTCGGCGGCCGCGGGCTCGGCGGCCGCGGGC
>JACCQW010000268.1 GCA_013813955.1 Solirubrobacterales bacterium | reverse complement strand
CGCCAGGCCTCCGGGCCGGGCGCGAGCCGCGCCGGGCGGCCGGCAGCCCGGATTGGCGCTATCTTCCCGATCCGGCCGCCAACCTAGGAGGAGCAGCATGGCCCGCCCCATCATCCTCGGCATAGTCGGTGACTCGGCCGCCGGCAAGACGACGATCTCACGAGGGCTCGTTGAGATCCTCGGTGAGGACAACGTCACCCACATCGGGACCGACGACTACCACCGCTACGACCGCGAGCAGCGCGCCGAGCGGGGGATCACGCCGCTGCATCCCGACTGCAACTACATCGACATCATCACCCAGCACGTCCGGCACCTCCGCGACGGGGAGCCGATCCTCAAGCCGGTCTACCAGCACCACGACGGGACCTTCGGCGCGCCCGAGTACGTTGCCCCCAAGCGCTTCGCGGTGATCGAGGGCCTGCTCGGCTACTACAACGAGGAGCTGAGCGACGCGTACGACGTCCGGGTCTTCCTCGCACCGCCCGAGGAGCTGCGCCGCGAGTGGAAGATCAAGCGCGACACGTCCAAGCGCGGCTACGACGAGGAGCAGGTCCTCCAGGAGCTCGACAAGCGCGAGCCGGACTCCGAGGCGTTCATCCGCCCGCAGAAGGTCAACGCCGACATGGTGATCTCCTTTCAGCCCAACGACGACGGCGAGCAGCTGGACGCCGAGATAACGCTGAGCGAAGGCCTGCCGCACCCGGACCTGTCGGTACTGCTCGACGAGGGCGGCGAGCAGGGCATCACGATCGAGGAGCGCTCGGGCGGGCACTGCCTGCGCATCCCCGGCGACCTCGATCCCGACCGCGGCGCCGCCATCGAGCAGGCCATCTGGGAGAAGATGCAGTTCGCCTCACAGCTGCGCACCGAGCGCCTCGGCGAGTTCACTGTCGGCGAGGACGTGCAGCGCTCGGAGTCCCTGGCGATCGTCCAGGTCCTCATCCTCTATCACCTCGTGACGGCCAAGGCGGCCGTGGCGGTGGGCGGGGACGAGACCAGCCGGCGCTCGGACTGATCAGCCGCCGCTGGAGCCGAAGCCGGCCTCGCCGCGCGTGCCGGCGGCAAGCTCACCGACCTCGATGACGTCCGGGGCGGCGACGGGCACCACCATGAGCTGCGCGATCCGGTCCCCGGGCGCGACGGAGAACGGCGCCTGGCGATCGGTGTTCAGCAGGAGCACCTTCAGCTCGCCGCGATAGCCGCCGTCTATGAGCCCGGGTGCGTTGACCAGCGCGATGCCGTGGCGTGCCGCCAGGCCCGAGCGCGCCAGCACCAGGCCGGCGTGGCGCAGCGGCAGCTCGATCGCGATGCCCGTGCGCACCAGCGCCCGCGCGCCGGGCGCCAGCTCGAGCGCCTCCAGCGCATGCAGGTCATAGCCGGCGTCGTCGTCATGGGCGCGCACGGGCAGGCGGGCGGCGGGGTCCAGCCGCCGGACCGCGAGCCTCACGCCCGGCCGACCGGAGTCGCGCCATTGGGCACCGCGAAGCGCGCGTAACGCTCGGCGAGGGTGGCGGGCAGTCGGGCGCGCACCCGCACGCCCTCGGGGGTGTCGGTGCGCTCGAGGTCCCCGGCGGCCTCGTGCAGCTCGGCCAGGCTGGCGCCCTCCCGGTAGGGCAGCAGCAGTTCGACCGACCGCAGGGTGCGTCGGAACTCCTGCTCGATGCGCACGCCCAGCGCCTCGATCCCGTCACCGGTGACGGCCGAGACCAGGATGCCGTCGGCATGGGCGAAATCCAGCCCGAGACGGCGCTCGTCGTCCACGGCGTCAGCCTTGTTGAGGACGAGCAGCCGCGGCCGGTCGCCGGCCCCGATGCCCTCGAGGACCGTGTCGACGGCGCTGAGCATCTCGGTCATCTCCGCCTCTGCTACCGACGCGTCGACGACGTGCAGGACGAGGTCGGCCTGCAGCGTCTCCTCCAGTGTCGCGGCGAACGCGTCGACGAGCTGATGGGGCAGCTTGCGGATGAAGCCCACGGTGTCGGTCATGAGGTAGGGGCGACCGTTCAGGCGCGCCGTGCGCGTGCTTGGGTCCAGCGTGTGAAAGAGCCGGTCGCGAACGCCCACGTCGGCGCCCGTGAGCCGGTTGAGCAGCGTCGACTTGCCGGCGTTGGTGTACCCGGCCAGGGCGATCCTGGGCAGGTGCGTGCGCTCGCGCTCGGCGCGCATCGTGGCGCGTGATGACTTGACCCCGGCCAGGCGCCGGCGCAGGGCGGTGATGCGGTCTCGCGCCAGGCGCCGGTCGGTCTCGATCTGCGTCTCGCCGGGGCCGCGAGTGCCGATGCCGGGCTGGGCCGCACCGGCCCCCAGGCGCTCGAGGTGCGTCCACAGCCCGCGCATGCGCGCGAGGTTGTACTCCAGCTGGGCGAGCTCGACCTGCAGCTTGCCCTCCGCGCTGTTGGCGTGCCCGGCGAAGATGTCGAGGATGACCGTCGTGCGGTCGACGACGGGCATGTCCAGCGCGGCCTCCAGGTTGCGCTCCTGGCGCGGCGAGAGCTCGTCGTCGCAGGCGACCACGTTGGCGTCGGCCGCTCTGGCGGCGACCTTGACCTCCTCGATCTTGCCGGGGCCGAGGTAGCTGTTGGGGTGCGGGCGCTCGCGGTGCTGGACGGCCTGCCCGACGACCGCGACGCCGGCGGTGCGCAGCAGCTCGACCAGCTCGCCCAGGTCGTCGCCGGACTCCAGCGCGGCGACGCAGAAGGCACGCTGCCGGGCGCGCCCGGGCCTGGCCTCGCCGCCGGCGCGGGACTGCACTGCGCGGCCGTCACGGGTCCGTTGCACGGACCCAGTCTAGAACGCGGTCAGGCGCTGCCGGCCGCGGACGTCGCCCGACCCGCCTGCTGACGCGGTGCTCAGGCCAGCGCGGCCCGCGCCGGCGGAGGCAGCGGCTCGTAGCGGTCCAGCAGCTCGGGCACCGGCAGCACGATGACCCCCTCCCGCGGATCGCCCACCCACGAGCCCCCGCCTGCCGCCAACGCGTACGCCGCGAACGCGGCGGCGCACGCGTCGAGCTCGTCGAGCGTGCGGTGCCACAATCCCCCGTCGGCGTCCACGATCCCGCGCAGCTTCAGCGCGGCGATGCGCTGCTGCAGGCCCCATGGTGTGCGCTTGGGCGGCGGGCGATGACCGAGCAGCGAGCAGAACACGGCGTCCGGGTAGGTCTCGCACAGCCGGCCCAATCGCAGCGCGCCCTCCCCCACCCCGCCCTGCACCGCCCCGTCCTCGGGGCGGAACAGCCCCAGCGGAGCGAGCGCGGCGAACAGCTCGAAGCCGACGCCGATCCAGCGCTGCCATGCGGCGAGCGCCTGGCTGGCGCTCGGCACCGGGTACAGGGGCAGCCTGCGGCGGAAGAGCAGCGCGTCGCAGACGCGGTGGCGCTCGAAGCGCCCCTCGGGCAGGCCTAGCTGCGCGCGCAGCTCGGCGCCGGGCTGCAGCAGGTCCAGGCGGTGGCCCGACGGAGCGTCGACCGCCGCCACCGCCTCGCCGCCGAAGCCCAGGACCGTGCGCGCGACGGCCTCGACGTCGCCCGGCGCGTAGAACGTCGAGACCAGCTCGACGCCGTCGGTCCCGCGGCGCTCGTGCAGCGTGCACAGCTGCTGGTTGGAGGCGGTGGCCGAGACGTCGATGCCGCAATAGCGCACGGGGTCAGTTCGCGAGCCGGCCGAGGCGCTCGACGGCCTCCACCAGCCGGTCGTCCGGTGTGGTGAGCGAGATGCGGAAGAACCCCTCGCCGTTGGGGCCGTAGGCCGCCCCGGGCGAGATCACGACCGCGGCCTCCTCGAGCACGTGCTCGCAGTACTCCGCGGCGCTCGCGAAGCGCGCGGGGACCGGCGCCCAGACGTAGATCGTCCCCTTCGGCGGCCTGACCTCGACGCCGATCTTGCGCAGCGCGCCGACGACCAGATCGCGACGGCGGGTGTACAGCGCGTTCATCTCCCGCTTGTCGCCGTCGGTGTCCGGGCTCAGGGCGGCGATCCCGGCGAGCTGGACGGCCTCGAAGAGGCCGGAGTCGATGTTCGTCTTCAGGCGCCAGTAGATGTCGATGGCCGCGGCGTTGCCGACGATCGCCGCGCAGCGCCAGCCGGTCATGTTGTAGCCCTTCGACCACGAGAAGACCTCTACGCCGACCTCCTTGGCACCGCGGGTGGCCAGAAACGACGGGGCGCGGTAGCCGTCGTAGGTCGTCTCGGAGTAGGCGTTGTCATGGACGGCCAGCACCCCCGTCGAGCGCGCGAACTCGACGACCTCGGTGAAGAAGCCGTCGCGCACGACAGCGCCCGTCGGGTTGTTGGGGTAGTTGAAGAACATGAGCTTGGAGCGCGCCCGGTCCGCGTCGGAGATCGCGCCCAGGTCCGGGGTGAAGCCGCGCTCGGGCAGCAGCGGCATGAGGACCGGGTCGCCGGCGGCCATGATCGGCCCGGCGGTGTAGACCGGGTAGCCGGGATCGGCGGCCAGCGCGGCGTCACCGGGATCCAGAAAGGCGAGGTTGAGGTTGAAGATGCACTCCTTGGCGCCGATCGCCGGCAGGACCTCGGTGTCCGGATCGATCTGCACGTCGAAGCGCCGCGCGTAGAAGTCCGCCACCGCCTCGCGGAAGTCCGCGCGGCCGCGGTTGGAGGGGTAGCGGTGGGTCTCGGGCTCGGTGACGGCCTCCTGCATGGCGTCCACGACGATCGCCGGCGTCGGGCGATCAGGGTCGCCGATGCCCAGCGATATGACGTCCACGCCCGCCGCGCGCTTCGCCGCGACCTTGCGCTCGAGCTCGGCGAACAGGTAGGGCGGGATGCGGTCCAGGCGGCTCGATGGCTTCACGTGCTCTCCAGCTCCTCGCGGAAGTCGCCGGCCAGCTCGCCCCGGTACACGGGGACCGCCCAGCCGGTCAGGTTCAGGTGCAGGTCCTCGTCGACCTCGACGACGAGCTCACCGCCGTCCAGGCGCACGGTCACCGGCGAGTCGCCGCCGCGCAGGACATAGGCGACGGCGGCGCCGCTGGCCCCGGTGCCCGAGGACATCGTCTCCCCCGCGCCGCGCTCGAAGATCCGCGCGCGCAGGACGCCGGGTTCGATCTCGGCGAACCAGGAAACGTTCGTGCGCAGCGGGAACAGCTCGTGATGCTCGATGACCGGGCCGATCTCCGAGAGCACCAGGCGCTCGAGGTCGTCGCGGTCGGGGTGGTGGATCGCGCACTGCGGGTTGCCGACCGACACGTGCTGAAAGCGCCAGTCGCGCCCGCCGGCGCTCAGCGTGCCCTGCCCGTCGGGGCCGCCGGAGGGGAAGTTCCCTGAGGCGAGCTTGGCGCGGCCCATGTCGACCGTGCACGTGGTCGGGCCGGTGATGGTCGGGCGGATCTCGCCCGCGGCGGTCTGGATGGAGAAGCGGTCGGCGTCCGTCCAGCCCGAGCGGCGCAGGTAGAGGATCGCCTCGCGCGCGCCGTTGCCCGACAGCTCGGCCTCCGACCCGTCCGGGTTGAAGATGCGCAGCCGCGCGACGAAGCCGCCCGCGTCGGGGTCGCTGAGCAGCAGGATCCCGTCGGCGCCGATCCCGAGATGGGGGTCGCACATGCGCCTGATGCGCTGCGGCGTGAGTTCGAAGGGCAGGTTGCGGGCCTCGACGATCAGGTAGTCGTTGCCCAGGGCCTGCCACTTCTCGAAGGCGACCGCGCTCATGCGGGCGCGGAGTCTATGACGGCCGCCACATCCTCCGGCGTGCGGGAGGAGATGTCGAGCACGCGCACCCCGGCGAGCTTGCGCATCCAGGTCAGCTGGCGGCGGGCGTAGTTGCGCGTGCGGCGCTTCATGGCGTCGGCGTCGCCGCTGAGCAGCTCGTCGAAACCCAGCGCGGCGCGGGCGGTCCGCGAGGCCCCGGCGGCATGCGCGCGGCGCACCTCCTCGACGGCGCCGGCGGCGATCATCGCATCGACGCGGGCGTCGATGCGGGCGTAGAGCTCCTCGCGCCCGCGCACCAGGCCGATCAGCGCCGTCGGGTGGCGGGTGTCGCGGGTCCACAGGCGGTTCGGACCATCCGGGCGCTCGAGCGCGCCCTGGTCGAGCAGCTCGAGCGAGCGGACGATCCGGTGGCGATCGCGCGGGTCGATGCCCTCGGCGGCCCATGGGGCCTCGCGGGCGAGGTGGGCGTGCAGCGCCTCCGGACCGCGCTCGAGCAGCTCGGCCTCCCAGCGCTCGCGCACGCCCTCGGGCGGCGGCGGGCGCAGCTGCAACTCGGCCAGCGCGGCGCGCAGGTACAGCCCGGTGCCCCCGACCACGATCGGGGTCGCGCCCTCCGCGAGCAGCCCGTCGATCTGCGCGTGCGCCAGCTCGGCGTACTCGGCGACCGAGAAGCGCGCGTCGACGGGCAGGAAGGAGACCAGGCGGTGCTCCAGGCGCGCCCGGTGCGCGCGATCGGGGACCCCCGTGAGCGTCTCCAGGCCGGCATAGACCTGCAGAGCGTCGGCGGAGACCGCCACCGGGTGCTCGCCGCGGGCGCGCAGGCGGTCGGAGAGCGCGACCGCCACGTCGGTCTTGCCGGCGCCGGTGGGGCCGAACAGGGCGAGGACCCGGGTGGGCACCCGTCCAGTATCGATGCCCGCCGGGTATCGTCGGCGACGTGAGCGTACGAATCTCGTGCGGGCTGTCCACCGCCTCCGATCCGCGCTCGGCCGCGCTCGCCGCGGCCGGGCAGGTCGGCGCCGCGCTTGCGGGCGCGAGCGTGGACCTCGCCGTGGTCTTCGCCTCCGGCGCGCACCTCGCGGCGCCCGAGGCCACCCTGGAGGGCGTGCACGAGGGCCTGGCCCCCGACGTGCTCGTCGGCTGCGGCGCCGGGGGCGTGGTGGGCGCCGGGCGTGAGATCGAGGACGGCACCGCGATCGCGGTCTGGGCGGGC
The DNA here is from genome assembly GCA_013813955.1 of Solirubrobacterales bacterium. Lineage (GTDB taxonomy): Bacteria > Actinomycetota > Thermoleophilia > Solirubrobacterales > Solirubrobacteraceae > CADCVQ01. The sequence goes on along the minus strand of JACCQW010000268.1, from coordinate 554 downwards.
TCCTTCGACGACGGAGCGGTCTCGACGTTCCACGCCGAGGTGCACGACGTCGACGGGGGCGTGGCGGTCAGCGGCATGCCCGAGCTCGACGGCGCCGGCGGCGCGATCCTGCTGCCCGACCCCTACTCCTTCCCGACCGACGGCGTCCTGACCGAGCTGCACGAGCGGGCGCCCGGTGTCCCCGTGCTCGGCGGCGTCTCCAGCGCGCGGACCCTGGACGGGGACGCGGCGCTGTTCCTCGGCGAACAGGTCGTCGCGGGCGGCGCCGTCGGCGTGCGCTTCGACGGGGTCGAGCTGCTGCCGTGCGTCTCGCAGGGCGCCACCCCGATCGGGCCGGAGCTGACGATCACCGCCTGCGAGGGCCGCGTCATCCACGAGCTGGCTGGGCGCCCGGCGCTGGAGGCGCTGCGCACCGTCATCGAGGAGCTCGGCGACGATGATCGCGAGATCCTCACGCAGGGGCTGCTGCTGGGCGTCGTGATCGAGAGCGGCCGCCCCGACTACCTGCACGGCGATTTCCTCGTGCGGGGTCTGCTGGGCGGCGACCCCGACAC
>JACCQW010000327.1 GCA_013813955.1 Solirubrobacterales bacterium | reverse complement strand
GTGCTGGCGATCGGCCCCGTGCTGCTCGCGCTGCCCGACCGGCGCGTGCGGGCGCTCGCGATCGCCACCGCGGTGGGCGCCGCCGTGCTCGCCCCGCTCCTGCTGATCGGCTCGGGGTCCGGCCTCGTCGCCGGCGCGCGCCAGACCGGGCAGATCTTCCAGCCCTGGCAGCTCTTCTGGCCGCTGGGAGCCCCCGACGCCGTCGTGATCGGCGGGGACGGCCTGGCCAAGGCGGGCTACCGCTCGCCGCCGCAGTGGTTGTCGCCGCTGACCCATCCCCTGATCGTCTTCCTGGCCGTGCCGCTGTCGCTTTTGTGGGCGCGCCGGCATCCGCGCGCCCTGCGGGCGCCCGAGCAGGTGCTGCTCCTGCTGGCCATGCTGCTGCTGCTGCGCTGCGTGCTGGACCCCTGGAACAACGAGTACTACGCGCTGCCGTTCGTCCTCGCGCTGCTGGCGTGGGAGGCGCTGTGCCGGCCCGAGCGTCCGCCGCTGGTGAGCCTGCTGGTGATCGCCGCGCACTGGATCACCTTCAACCATGTCGACACCTGGGCGTCTGCCGACGTGCAGTGGGCGCTGTACCTGGCGTGGACGCTGCCGCTGGCGGCCTGGATGGCCAGCACGGCGCTGGGGTCTGGGCTGGCGCTTGGATCGGCACAGGGGTCGTGGAGACGCACGGTCCACCTCGGGATCGACCTCCCGCAGGTCGATCGCCCGCAGCGTCCGTAAGCCCGGCCCGTCCGCCTGCTCAGGTCGGGCGCGAGGCGCGGCGCCGGGCGAGGTCCTTCGCCACCGCGCCGCCGATCGTGAGCGGGTGGTTGAGCACCGTGGCCAGACGGCCGCGCAGCGTGAGCGGGTCGTGCGCGATGCCCAGCTGGCGCAGGATCGTCGCGGAGTCGAAGTACACGCGCTCGGCGATCAGGCCGTCGCCGTCGCCGCGGCCAGCGCCGTCGTCGTTGCCGCCGAACACGAAGAACGCGGTCATGCGGCAGCGGAAGGAGCGGCCGGTGGCGGGCAGGCCGCGGAAGGAGCCCAGGTGCGTGCCGAGCAGGTCGAACTCGACGATGACCGCGTCGTCGGCGTGGTGCAGCGCGACGAGCTCGTTGCGCTGGTCGGGGAACGCGGTGCGCGTCTCGGCGAAGTAGCCGCGCACGGCCTCCTCACCGTCGTACACGTCGCCGGTGGGGATGATCTCGTAGCGCGGGTGGCGGAAGGTGCCCATCGTCACGTCGTACTCGTGGCGGTTCTCGGACTCCATGTGCTCGCGGACGAGGCGCTCGCGCGCCGCGCGGACGTCGGGGCTGATGGCCATGCGCGCACGCTAGCCTCCGAGCCGCATGATTTCGACAAATCAGTTCAAAAACGGCAACCACATCGACGTGGACGGGACCGTCTTCAAGATCGTCGAGTTCCAGCATGTGAAGCCCGGCAAGGGCGGGGCGTTCGTGCGCACTAAGCTGCGCCGCGCCGCGGACGGCAACGTCATCGACAAGACCTTCCGGGCCGGCGAGAAGTTCCGCTCGGTGCGCACCGAGGCGCGCAGGATGCAGTTCCTCTACGCCGACGGAACCGACGCGCACTTCATGGACAGCTCGACCTATGAGCAGCTCGCGGTGCCCCAGGAGTCGGTGGCCGACGCGCTGCGCTGGACCAAGCCCAACGACGAGGTCGACGTCCTGTTCATCGACGATGAGCCCGGCGACCTGCAGCTGCCGTCCTCCGTCGAGCTCGAGGTCACCGAGACCGAGCCCGGCCTGCGCGGCGACACCGCCTCCGGCGGCGGCGAGAAGCCGGCGACGCTGGAGACCGGCGCGGTCGTGCGCGTGCCGCTCTTCGTCAACGTCGGCGATCGCGTGAAGGTCCAGACGTCGTCGGGCGAGTACATGTCGCGCGCCTGACGCCGGAGTTTCGTCACGAACACAGGCCCACGCGCGCGCTTCGTTCCGTCACGCTGACCGGCATGGAGGCAGGACGGCAGTTTGACCCCAACTATTGGGGTGAAATCGACAAGTTGGGTCCCGATCGGGCGATCGCGCAGCTCGCCGAACGCCAGCACGGGGTCGCGGCCCGCCGGCAGCTGCTCGCCCTCGCCCTCAGCGCCAAGGAGATCGCTTACCGCGTGAGGATCGGCCGGCTGCACGAGATCCACCGCGGCGTGTACGCGATCGGTCACTCGCGCCTGACCCGCCGCGGGCGATGGATGGCCGCCATCCTCGCCGGTGGGCCAGGCGCCGCCCTGAGCCACCGCGACGCCGCGGCGCTGCACGGCATCCGCGCCGACAGCCGGACCCTCATCGAGATCACGACCTCGCGCCGCCGCGGCGCGCGGCCCGGCATCCAGGCCCACCGGGCCACCCTGCCCGCCGACGAGCTCATCGCCGTCGACGGGATCCGCGCCACCACGGTCGCGCGGACGCTCGTCGACCTTGCGGCGGTCATCTCCGTTCGCGGGGTCGAGCGGGCGATGGCCGAGGCCGAGCACCGGCGATTCGGCGACCGGCCGTCGCTTGGAGAGGTCTTGGCGCGCCACCCGCGCGCGAAGGGCAGCGGCGCCGTGCGCGCGCTTCTCGCCACCCGGGCGAACCTGGCGAGCATCACTCGCAGCGAGCTGGAGGAGGCCTTCCTCGCCTACGCGCGCGGCCACGCCCTGCCCGAGCCCCAGCTCAACACCCGCGTGTGGGTCGGGGACGACAGCGTGGAGTGCGACGCCGTCTGGCACGCCGCCCGCGTGGTCGTCGAGCTGGACAGCCGCGAGTTCCACCACACGCCCACGGCGTTCGGCTCGGATCGCCTCAAGAGCCGCCGGCTGAGCGTCGCGGGCTGGCAGCCGATCCGCGTCGCCGCCGAGCACCTGCACACACCGGAGCTGGCTGGTGACCTGCGAGCCCTGCTCGCCGACCCGGCGCGGTGACCTGCGAGCCCTGCTCGCCGACCCGCCCTGAGTAGCCTGATGCGCCATGTCCCGCCGATCCGACCATCGCCGCGCCGCCGTCTTCGCCCTCTACCAGGCCGCCGTGACCGGGCGCGAGCTCGACGAGGTGCTCGATCGTGACGCGAGCCTGTTCACCCGCGCGCTCGCCCACGCCGCGGAGGACCGCGGCGAGGAGCTCGACGCACACATCGCGCGCCACGCGAGGGGCTGGACGCTGGAGCGGATCGCGCCGCTGGAGCACGCCATCATGCGCGTCGCGCTGCTGGAGATGCTGCACCCCGACGCCGCGCCGGGCGACACCCCGATCCCAGCCGAAGGCGCCATCGACGAGGCCGTGGAGACCGCCAAGACCTTCAGCGGCGCCGACGCGCCCGGCTTCGTCAACGGCATCCTGGCCGCCGTGCACCGCGAGATCGGGGAGAATCAGGTGCGCCCATGAGCGACGACACCCTCGACGAACTGATCACGCGCCTGGAGCGCGCCGCGGAGCAGCTGCGCTCGGGCGACCTGAGCGCCGATGCGGCTGCCGGCCTGGTGGAGGACTGCGCCGCGCTGGCCTCCCAGGCCTCCGCGGAGCTCGAGCGCCGCTCGCGCGAGGCCGAGCGCGAGCCGCTGCCCGGCCAGGACTCGCTCCTCTAGCCCCGGTGCCCTACCCCGACGAGCTGCGCCGCGAGGTCGAGCACTACCTCGAGGGCCTGCGCTTCTCCGACGAGGAGGAGGTCACCGGCGGCCTCGGGGAGGCCATGCGCTACAGCCTCCTGGCCGGCGGCAAGCGCATCCGTCCCGTGCTCGCCCTGGCCACAGCGCGCGGCCTGGGCCGCGACACCCGCGAGCTGCTGCCGCTGGCGGCGGCGATCGAGCTCATCCACACCTACTCGCTGATCCACGACGACCTGCCCGCGATGGACGACGACGACCTGCGCCGTGGCCGCCCCACCTGCCACGTCGCCTTCGGCGAGGACGTGGCGATCCTCGCCGGCGACGGCCTCTACGCCGAGGCCTTCCGCCACGTCCTGACCCATCAGGTCGGCGAGCCGGCCCGCATCCTTGAGGCCGTCGGCGAGCTCGCCGCGGCGACGGGCGTCAACGGCATGGTCGGCGGCCAGTACCTCGACGTCGACCGCGCGGCGCCCGCGGGCGCCCCCGGCCTGCGCCGCCTGCACGAGCTCAAGACCGGGCGGCTGATCGGGGCCTCGGTAGAATGCGTATTGCTGATAGCGGGCATGAGCGGACCTGCGACAAACTCCTACCGCGGCTTCGCGGCGGAGCTGGGCGTGTTGTTCCAGATCGTCGACGACATCCTCGACGTGACGGGCACGGACGATGCGCTCGGCAAGCCGCGCGGCAGCGACGAGCGCCACGGCAAGCGCACCTACGTCAGCGAGTTCGGGCTCGACGGGGCGCGGGAGCTGGCGGCGACATCACACGACAAGGCGCGCACGGCGCTCGCCGAAGCCGACCCCGCCGGACCCGAGCTCGAGCAGATCACCGACTTCATCTACACCCGCCCCTCATGAGCATCCTCGACCGCATCGACCGCCCCCAGGACCTGCACGGCCTCGCCGACGAGGAGCTCGTGCGCGTGGCCGACGAGGTCCGCGCGCACATCATCGACACGGTCGGCGAGATCGGCGGGCACTTCGGCGCCAACCTCGGCACCTGCGAGCTGGCCGTCGCGCTGCACTCGCTGCTCGACTCTCCGCGCGACAAGATCCTGTGGGATGTCGGCCACCAGGCCTACCCGCACAAGATCCTGACCGGCCGCCGCGACCAGCTGCCGACGATCCGCCAGTACGAGGGTCTGGCGCCGTTCTGCTCGATCGCCGAGTCCGAGCACGACATCATGGGTGCCGGGCACGCCTCGACGTCGATCGGCTACGCGGTCGGGCTCAAGGAGGGCATGAAGCGCCTGGGCCGCGCCGACGAGGACGGCAAGGTCGTCGCGGTCATCGGCGACGGCGCGATGACCGGCGGGGTCGCCTTCGAGGCGATCCACCAGGCCGGCGGACTGGGCACGCCGATGGTCGTCGTCCTCAACGACAACGGGATGTCGATCGCTCCGAACGTCGGCGCACTGTCGCGCTACTTCAACCGCGTGCGGCTGCACCCCAAGCTCTGGCACACGCGCGAGAACGTCGAGGGCCGGCTGACCGATCTGCCCGGCGGCCTGGGCGCCGCGTTCGAGCGCATCGGCCCGCAGCTGAAGGAGTCGATCAAGGCGTTCTGGGCCCCCGGGCTGTTCTGGGAGGAGCTCGGCTGGGCTTACATGGGCGTCATCGACGGCCACGACGTGCGCGCCCTGCGGATGGCGCTGCGCAGCGCGTTCACCGCCGAGCGCCCCGTCGTCGTCCACGTCGCGACGATCAAGGGCAAGGGGTTCGCGGCCGCCGAGGACGGCGGCCTGGAGGGCATGGAGGAGTGGCACGCGGCCAAGCCGAAGTCGATCGCCAACCGGGTCCCCGCGCCGGCCGTGCCGGTCGCGAAGGGTACGGTGGCCAAGCCGCCGCAGTACACCAAGGTCTTCGGCGACGCGCTCGTGGCCGAGTGCCGGCGCGACGAGCGGGTGGTGGGCATCACCGCCGCGATGAACTCCGGGACCGGGCTGAACATCCTCCAGAGGGAGATGCCCGAGCGCTACTTCGACGTCGGCATCGCCGAGCAGCAGGCGATCCTCTTCGCCTCCGGCCTCGCGCTGCAGGGTGCCAAGCCGGTCGCCGCGATCTACTCGACGTTCCTGCAGCGCGCCTTCGACCAGATCGTCCATGACGTCTGCTTGCAGGGGCTCGACGTCGTCCTCGCCATGGACCGCGCGGGCCTCGTCGGCGACGACGGCCCGACGCATCACGGCGTATTCGACATCCCCTACCTGCGCTGCCTGCCGAACATCACGCTGATGGCCCCGCGCGACGAGGCGATGCTCGTGCACATGCTGCGCACCGCGCTGGCCCACGACGGGCCCGTCGGCCTGCGCTACCCGCGCGGCGAGGGCGTCGGCGTCGAGCTGCCCTCCGAGCCCCGCCCGATCGAGATCGGCACCGGCGAGATCCTGCGCGAGGGCGAGGGCAAGGTGGCGATCGTCGGGTACGGCAGCGGGGTCGGCAAGGCGCTGGAGGCCGCCGACCTGCTGGCCGGGCGCGGCATCGAGGTCACCGTCGCCGACGCGCGCTTCGCCAAGCCGATCGACGCGGCGCTGATGGCCCAGCTCGCGGCCGAGCACGAGCTGCTCGTGACCGTCGAGGAGGGCGTGCTGGCCGGCGGCTTCGGCACCGCGGTGTGGGAGACGCTCAACGACGGCGGCGTCCATGCGGCGCGCATCCTGCGCGTCGGCCTGCCCGATCGCTACGTCACGCACGGCAAGCCCGCGCTGCTGCACTCCGAGGTCGGGTTCACCGGCCGGCGGATCGCCGAGCGCATCGAGGCCGCGGTCAGCGACCGCGCCCTGGCCGGCACCTGATCGGTCATCATCCCCCGACGGTGCGCCGCCTCTCCCCGATCGTCCTGACGGCCGCGTGCGCCACGATCGCGGCGGGCTGCGGCAGTGACGATCCCGACCGGGGCGTGCGTGGGCTGCAGCTGCGGCCGGCCGCCGTGGTGGCCAAGCAGTCGCCCCGCGGCACCGCGGTGCGCGCCGGGG
>JACCQW010000279.1 GCA_013813955.1 Solirubrobacterales bacterium | reverse complement strand
GCCGTGCCGCGGGCCCGGCCGCCGGCGAGGCTGACGCTGAACAGCTCCGTGCCCTTCTGCCCGGCGCGGCGGAAGCTCGCATAGCCCACGCCCGCGGGCGTGATGTCGAAGGCGACCGGCTCCACGGCATCGACGCCGAGGCGCCCGACCGTGTTCAGAACGCCGTCATTGGGCGGATCCTGGCGCACGAGCGTGTCGCGCCCGCTGTCGATCCCGAAGAGGGTCGTCGTGGTCGCGCCGGCAACGCTGTTGGAATACGCGGAGGCGCCGACCGCGGGGTTCGTGCGGGCGGAGGGGTCGCCCGGTGCGTAGGCGAGCCGGTCGTCACGGAACGTCGTCAGGCCGGTGTTGGGCCCGATCCGCAGGTTCTGGTCGGCGTCGGAGACCAGGCGGATACGGTCGACGGTCGGGTTGAAGTCGAAGCCGAAGCTCCCCCCGCTCAGCGCGGGCGAGAAGGGGACCTGCCGGCCGACGGGCCGGGCGAGCCCGGTGACCGGGTTGAGCTCGACGATCCGGCTGGAGGTGGTGACGCCCATCAACGTGTCGTTCTCGGGCCGCACGTCGATGGCGAGGACGCGCTCGCCCTGGGGAAGGCCGAGGATGCGCACGGCACGCTCGAGGTTTGCCGGGACGCTCGAGTTGATCGTGATGAGGCGGTCGTCCTTGGAGACCGCGTAGAGCGTGTCGGCGGCCGGTGCCGCCCCGGGCAGCGCGAGGATGGCGAGCAGGGCCGCCGGCGCCGAGCGCCTCAGTCGTCGAGCCATGGTGCGTCCTCCTGGTCGGCAGTGGGCCGGGCCGGCGATCGGCGACCACCGGCGGGCCCAACCCTCTCAGAGACGTGCGGCGCCTGCCGAGGTTGCGTCCCGGCGCAGGTCAGGAGGAGGCCGCCAGCGGCCCGGCGCCCGGCTCGTCCTGGGCGATGTGCTGGTCGGCATGGTAGGAGCTGCGCACGAGCGGGCCGGCGGCGATGTGGTCGAAGCCGAGCGCGTACGCGGCCTCCTCGAGGGCCTGGAACTCGTCGGGATGCCAGTAGCGCACGACCGGCAGATGGCGCTCGGTGGGGCGCAGGTACTGGCCGACCGTGAGGACCTGCACCCCGTGCTCGCGCAGGGTCGCGAACGTCTCGACCATCTCGTCGTGGCTCTCGCCGAGACCGACCATGAGCCCGGACTTCGTCGTGACCTCGTCGCCGCCCATCGCCTTCGCGTTGCGCAGGACGCGGCAGGAGCGCTCAAACCGCGATCCGCGCCGGGCGAGCGGATACAGGCGCGGGACGACCTCGACGTTGTGGTTGAAGACGTCGGGGCGCTCGGCGATCACCTTCGCGAGCGGCATCTCCTGGCCGCGGAAGTCGGGTGTGAGGACCTCGACCTTGCAGCGCGGGGCCTGGCGGCGGACCTGGCGGATCACGCCGACGAACGCGCTCGCCCCGCAGTCGGGCAGGTCGTCGCGGTCCACCGAGGTGATGACCGCGTGGCGCAGGCCCATCTTCGCGATCGAGCGCGCGACGCGGGCGGGCTCCAGCGGGTCGTTCCATGTCGGCTTGCCGGTGCGCACGTTGCAGAAGCCGCAGCGCCGCGTGCAGGTGTCGCCGAGGATCATGAACGTGGCGGTGCCACGCTCCCAGCACTCGCCGACGTTGGGGCAGGCGGCCTCCTGGCAGACGGTGTGCAGGTTCTCCTCGGCGATGAGCTTGGTCAGCTCGCGGTAGCGTGCCCCGCCCGGGGCGGGGACCTTGAACCACGGCGGCTTGCGCTCGCGCAGCGGGCGCACGTCGCCGCCGAGCACCTTCACGACGTCCATCCCGCCGGGGTTGGCGCGGGAGCGGGTCGAGTGCCGGCGTTCCTCGGTGGCCATGGCCTAGGACCCTACCGTCGGCACCGCGGCCTCGATGCGCCCCGCGGGCACCTCGACGGCCCGCCGCCCGAACGCCTCGGCGAAGCGCCGGGCGACCTGCTCGCGAAACGGCGCCAGCAGCTCGCCCTCGCCGCGGGTCTCCTTGAGGATCGAGGTCATGCTCACGCCGTCCAGCCCGCATGGCACGACCCACGCGAACGGCTGCAGGTCGTTCTGCACGTTGACCGCGAAGCCGTGCGTCGTCACGCCGCGCGAGACGTGCACCCCGATCGACGCGATCTTGCGGTCGTCGGCCCAGACGCCCGTGAAGTCCGCGCCCTCGTCTGTGCGCACCCGGGCCGTGACGCCCGCGTCGCCCAGCGCGGCGAGCAGCGCGCGCTCCATCGTGCGCAGATAGGCGATGACGTCCTCGATGGCCATGATCGGGTAGCCGACGAGCTGGCCCGGGCCGTGGTAGGTGACCCTGCCGCCGCGGTCGGTCTCGACCACGTCGATGCCCTGGCCGAGGTACCACGACTCGCCCATCGGTAGCTCGCCGGGCCCCGAGCGGCGCCCGCGCGTGTAGACCGGCCAGTGCTCGAGGAGCAGCAGCACGTCGGGCAGCCTGCCCGCCTGTCGTGCGGCGCGGACGCGCTCCTGCAGCGCGAGGGCCTCGCGGTACTCCACGACGCCCAGGTGGCAGATCCAGAGCTCCCCGGCGCTCATGTGCCGATCATCCACTAGGCCTCGAGCGTCTCGATCCTGCGCTTGAGGGAGGCGAGGAACTGCGCGGCGACGACGCCGTCGAGCGCGCGGTGGTCCCACGACAGGCCGAGGATGCACAGCGGCCGGATCGCGATCGCGTCCTCGCCGTGCTCGTCGGTGACGACGACCGGGCGCTTGGTGACCGTCTCGATGTCGAGGATCGCCACCTGCGGCTGGTTGATGACCGGGGTGGCCATCAACGTCCCGTGCTGGCCGGGATTGGTGATCGTGAACGTGCCGCCTCCGACGTCGTCGGCGGTCAGCTGCTTGGCCCGCGCGCGCCGGGCGAGATCGGCGATGCGCTTGCCCAGGCCCTCGGCGCTGAGGTCCTGCGCGCCCGCGACGACCGGGACGATCAGGCCGTCCTCGCCCAGCGACACGGCGATCCCGAGGTTGACCTCCTCGTGGACGGTGTGGCGCTCGCCCTCCAGCCACGCGTTCACGCTCGGGAACTCGCGCAGCGCCTCGATCGTGCACCGCGCGAGGATCGGCAGGGCGGTCAGGCCGAGGTCGCGCCGGGCGCGCTCCACGCGCGAGACGTCGACCTCGATCCAGGTCGTGCACGTCGCAGCGGTGTCCAGCGAGCGCTTCATGTGCTCGCCGATCGAGCGGCGCATGCGCGAGAGGGTCTGGCCCTCGGGCGGCACGTAGGGGCCGGCGGGCGCGGCCGGAGCCTGCGCTGCGTCGGGTTGGTAGGGGCTCTCGATGTGCAGCGGCGGGTCGTCCGTCGTGGCCCCGTCCCCGGTGGCCGCGGGGTGGGCGGCCGGGTCGGATTTCACGAACGCCATCACGTCCTGCTTGCGCACACGCCCGTCGCGGCCGGTCCCCTCGACCCGCTCGAGGTCGACGTCGTGCTCCGCGGCGATCCGCTGGACGACCGGGGAGTGGCGGCGCCCGCCGCGTGCCCGGGGCGACGGAGCAGCGATGTCCGCCTCCGGGGAGGGGGCCGGGGTCGCCTCGGCCGGCGCCTCGCCCG
>JACCQW010000273.1 GCA_013813955.1 Solirubrobacterales bacterium | reverse complement strand
CCGCCGTCGCGAACGGCGACCTGTCGCAGAAGATCTCGGTCGACGTCAAGGGCGAGACGCTCGAGCTGAAGCAGACGATCAACACCATGGTCGACCAGCTGAGCTCGTTCGCGGCCGAGGTCAGCCGCGTCGCGAAGGAGGTCGGCACGGACGGGAAGCTGGGCGGCCAGGCACGCGTCAAGGACGTGTCCGGCACCTGGCGGGACCTGACCGAGAACGTCAACGGCATGGCCGGGAACCTCACCGATCAGGTGCGCAACATCGCGCAGGTCACGACCGCCGTCGCGAACGGCGACCTGTCGCAGAAGATCTCGGTCGACGTCAAGGGCGAGACGCTCGAGCTGAAGCAGACGATCAACACCATGGTCGACCAGCTCAGCGCCTTTGCCGACGAGGTGACGCGCGTCGCGCGCGAGGTCGGCACCGACGGCAAGCTCGGCGGCCAGGCCCGCGTCGACGGAGTGTCCGGCACGTGGCGCGGCCTTACCGACAACGTCAACCTGCTGGCAGGGAACCTGACCGCGCAGGTGCGCGACATCGCCCACGTCACGACCGCGGTCGCGAACGGCGACCTGTCGAAGAAGATCTCGGTCGACGTCAAGGGCGAGATGCTCGAGCTGAAGGACACCGTCAACACGATGGTCGACCAGCTGCGCTCGTTCGCCGCCGAGGTCACGCGCGTGGCGCGCGAGGTCGGCACCGAGGGCATGCTCGGCGGCCAGGCCGAGGTCGAGGGTGTCTCGGGCACCTGGCGCGGGCTGACCGACAACGTCAACCTGATGGCCGGCAACCTCACCAGCCAGGTGCGCGCGATCGCCGAGGTCACCACAGCGGTGGCCAACGGCGACCTGTCCAAGCAGATCGACATCGAGGCCAAGGGCGAGATCCTCGAGCTCTCCGAGACGATCAACACGATGGTCGACCAGCTCTCCTCCTTCGCGGCCGAGGTCACGCGCGTCGCGCGCGAGGTCGGCACGGAGGGCCGGCTCGGCGGTCAGGCCGAGGTCAAGGGCGTCAGCGGCACCTGGCGCGACCTCACCGAGAACGTCAACTTCATGGCCGGCAACCTCACCGACCAGGTGCGCAACATCGCCCAGGTGGCGACGGCCGTGGCGACGGGCGACCTGACGCAGAAGATCGTCGTCCCCGCCAGCGGCGAGATCGCCGAGCTGAAGGGGACGCTGAACACGATGGTCGACCAGCTGTCGTCCTTCGCCGACGAGGTGACCCGCGTCGCGCGCGAGGTCGGCACGGACGGGGTCCTCGGAGGCCAGGCCGAGGTCGAGGGCGTCTCGGGCACCTGGCGCGACCTGACCCAGAACGTCAACCAGCTCGCGGGCAACCTGACCACGCAGGTGCGCGCGATCGCCGACGTGTCCACGGCGGTGACGCAGGGCGACCTGACCCGGCAGATCTCCGTCGACGCGCAGGGCGAGGTGGCCGAGCTGTCGGACACGATCAACCAGATGATCGCCAACCTGCGTGAGACGACCCAGAAGAACGCCGAGCAGGACTGGCTGAACACGAACCTCGCGCGCATCTCCGGGCTCATGCAGGGCCAGCGCGACCTCGCGACCGTCTCGCGGCTGATCATGTCGGAGATCTCGCCGCTGGTCAGCGCGCAGCACGGCGCGTTCTTCCTGGCCGAGGCCGACGAGGACGCCGAACCCGAGCTGAGGCTGATCGCCAGCTATGGCTACAAGCAGCGCAAGTCGGTCTCCAACCGCTTCGCGATGGGTGAGGCGCTCGTCGGGCAGGCCGCCCTGGAGGGCAAGAGCATCCTCGTCTCCGAGGCGCCCCCGGACTACGTCAAGGTCACGTCCGGCCTGGGCGAGGCGACGCCGGTGAACATCGTCGTGATGCCGATCCTGTTCGAGGAGCAGGTGCTGGCCGTCGTGGAGCTCGCCTCGCTGCGCTCGTTCTCCGAGGTCAACCGGGCGTTCCTCGAGCAGCTCGCCGAGACGCTCGGCGTCGTGCTCAACGCGATCATCGCCAACCGCCGCACGGAGGAGCTGCTCGAGCAGTCCCAGAGCCTCGCCGAGGAGCTGCAGTCGCAGTCCGAGGAGCTGCAGAGCCAGCAGGACGAGCTCAAGCGCTCCAACGCCGAGCTCGAGCAGCAGACCTCCTCCCTGCGCGCCTCCGAGGAGCTCCTGCAGACCCAGCAGGAGGAGCTGCAGCAGACCAACGAGGAGCTGCAGGAGAAGGCGGAGCTGCTCAGCCAGCAGAACCGCGACATCGAGGTCCAGAACACCGAGATCCAGCGCGCGAGAGAGAGCCTGGAGGAGAAGGCCAGCCAGCTCGCGCTCAGCTCGAAGTACAAGTCGGAGTTCCTCGCGAACATGAGCCACGAGCTGCGCACGCCGCTCAACAGCCTGCTCATCCTCAGCAAGCTGCTGGCCGAGAACCCCGACGAGAACCTCAGCGACAAGCAGATCGAGTTCGCCTCGACGATCCATACGGCGGGCACCGATCTGCTGTCGCTGATCTCCGACATCCTCGACCTGACCAAGGTCGAGGCGGGCAAGATGGAGATCACCGCCGGCCAGGTCGAGCTCGGGGCGATCCGCGACTACGTCGACCGCGCATTCTCCTCCGTCGCCGAGCACAAGGGGCTGGACTTCGCGATCGAGTCCGCCCAGGACGCGCCCACGGCGATCTTCACCGACGAGCAGCGCCTGCAGCAGATCCTGCGCAACCTGCTCTCCAATGCGTTCAAGTTCACCGCATCGGGGCGCGTGGCGCTCGAGCTCGCGGGCACCGACGAGGTAGCGCCGGACGGCACCCGCTATGCGCTGGCCGTCACCGTGCGCGACACGGGCATCGGCATCGCCGAGGACAAGCTGCGGCTCATCTTCGAAGCCTTCCAGCAGGCCGACGGAACGACCAGCCGCCGCTTTGGCGGCACCGGGCTCGGGCTGTCGATCAGCCGGGAGATCGCGCGGATGCTCGGCGGTGAGATCCGCGTGCACAGCGCCGAGGGCGAGGGCAGCGCGTTCACGCTGCTGCTGCCCACCTACGTCGAGCCGCCCGCCGAGCTGCCCGCGTCGGTCCCCGCGGAGGAGCCGGGGGCCGAGCCGGCCGGCGAGCGCGAGCCGCTCACCGACATGGAGCTGGACACCGCCGACGAGGCAATCGCCGTCCCCGACGACCGCTCGCTGCTCGTCGACGGCGACCGGATCGCGCTGATCGTCGACGACGATCCCGAGGCGGCGCGGCGCGCGCTCGAGCAGGCGCGCGCGCACGGCTTCCGCGGCGTCGTCGCGCCGCGGGGCAACCTCGGCCTCGCGCTCGCCCACGAGTTCGGCCCCGACGTCATCCTGCTCGCCTCGCCGGTGCGCGGCGGGGCCGCGATCCTCGATCAGCTCAAGCACCACCCGCGCACGCGCCACGTGCCGGTGCACGTCGTGGCCGACGCCGGCCTTCGCCACGAGGCGCTGAGCGCGGGCGCGGCCGGCTTCCTCGACCGCCCGGCCGAAGCGGCCACGCTCGGCGCGGCCTTCACCGCCGCCGCCGAGTTCCTGGACCGTCCGGTGCGCCAGCTGCTCGTCGTCGACGACGACCAGGGCGAGCGGCTGAGCATCTCCGCCCTGGTGGGCGCCGGCGAAGACGTCGAGGTGACGGCCGTGAGCTCCAGCGAGGAGGCGCTCGTCCAGCTCGGGGAGCGGCGCTTCGACTGCATCGTGCTCGACCTCAAGCTGCCGAAGATGACCGGCTTCGCGCTGCTGGACCATGTCAAGGGCGACGAGCGCCACCGCGACGTGCCGGTGATCGTCCACACCGGCAAGCAGCTCACGCGCCGCGAGGAGACGCGCCTGCGCCGCTACGCCGAGTCGATCATCGTCAAAGACGCCAGCTCGCCCGAGCGGCTGCTCGACGAGACGACGCTGTTCCTGCACCGGGCCGAGACCGCCCTGCCCGCCGAGAACCGGCGCATCCTCGAGCAGCTGCACAGCGCCGACGCGGTGCTGCACGGCAAGCGGGTGCTCATCGTCGATGACGACGTGCGCAACGTGTTCGCGCTCACGAGCGCGCTCGAGGCCCGCGGGATGGCCGTGCGCTTCGCCGAGAACGGGCGCGAGGCGATCGAGACCCTGGACGCCGACCCAGCCGTCGACCTGGCGCTGATGGACGTGATGATGCCCGAGATGGACGGCCACGAGACGACACGCGCGCTGCGCTCCGACAAGCGCTTCGCCGAGCTGCCGATCATCGCGCTGACCGCCAAGGCGATGAAGGGCGACCGCGAGAAGTCGATCGCGGCGGGCGCGTCGGACTACATCACCAAGCCGGTGGACATCGAGCAGCTGATCTCGCTGATGCGAGTCTGGCTGTACAGATGAGTGACCCACCCGTCCGCCGACAGCCACGCCGCCGCCCGGGAGGACCTCGAGATCGACCTGCTCCTGGAGGCGATCCACCGTCGCTACGCCTACGACTTCCGCGGCTACGCCCGCGCCTCGCTACGACGGCGGCTGTGGCACCGCGTCCACGGCGAGGGGCTGCGGACCCTCTCGGGCCTGCAGGAGCAGGTGCTGCACGACCCCGCGTGCATGGAGCGCGTGCTGCGCGACCTGTCGATCAACGTCACCGAGATGTTCCGCGACCCGAGCTTCCACCGCGCCCTGCGCGAGCGGGTCTTCCCGCTGCTGCGCACCTATCCGTTCATCCGCGTGTGGAACGCGGGCTGCTCGACGGGGGAGGAGATCTACTCGCTGGCCATCGCGCTGCGCGAGGAGGGGCTGCTCGAGCGCACGCGGCTGTACGCGACCGACATCAACGACGCGGTCCTCGTCCGCGCGAAGGCGGGATCCTTCCCGCTGGAGCGCATGCAGCTGTACACCGAGAACTACCTGCGCGCCGGCGGGCGCGAGGCCTTCTCCTCGTACTACGCTGCCGACGGCGACCATGCGCGCTTCGACCCGGCGTTGCGGGAGGGCATCGTCTTCGCCCAGCACAACCTCGTCACGGACGGCTCGTTCAACGAGTTCCACCTGATCGTGTGCCGCAACGTGATGATCTACTTCGGCCTCCCGCTGCAGGAGGCGGTCCTGCAGCTGTTCGACGAGAGCATGACCCGCTTCGCCGTCCTCGCGCTGGGGCGCAAGGAGTCGATCGGGCGCACGAGCCATGCGGAGCGCTACGAGACGCTCGACCCGGCCGAGAAGATCTTCCGGCGGCGCGGATGATCGAGCTCGTGGCCATAGGCGCATCGTGGGGCGGGCTGCGCGCCGTCGGGCGGGTGCTGGCCGGCTTGCCCGCCGACACTCCAGCCGCGGTCGTCGTCGCCCAGCACCGCCAGCCGCGGGCGGGCGACGGAACGCTGGCCCGCCTGCTCGCCGCGCGCTGCGAGCTGCACGTCGACGAGGCCGAGGACAAGCAGGCGCTCACGCCGGGTGCGGTCCTGATCGCGCCCTCCGACTACCACCTGCTCGTCGAGCCCGGGTCGGTCGCCCTGTCGGTGGACGCGCCGCTGCACTTCAGCCGACCGTCGATCGACGTGCTGCTGC
>JACCQW010000257.1 GCA_013813955.1 Solirubrobacterales bacterium | reverse complement strand
CGGGCGATGAGCAGGCATCGGCGGTACCGGCCCTGCCCGGCGGCCCGTTCGGCACCGCGCAGGACATCCCGACGAGCTTCGGCGTCGTCGCCGTCGAGTACACCGAGAAGGTCAACGGCACCACCAGCAAGGAGACCGGCGGCCCCACCCACGGCATCTCCGGCTTCGTGGCGCCCAACAAGGTCCAGGTGCAGGCGTCCGTGACGCTGACCAACCTGCTCGAGAAGACGGTCGCCTACGACCCGCGCCAGTTCCGCCTGCTCTACGGCGATGACAAGAAGGCCGTCACGTCGGTCAAGTCCAACCTGCTTCCCGGCACGCTGCAGCCCGATGCCGCGATCGACGGGCGCCTGAGCTTCGTCGCCCCGCGCACCGGCTCCAAGCTGTGGATCGAGTTCACCGACCCGGGCCGGGCCAAGCCGATCCTCATCGACCTGGGCCGCACGGGCAAGACCCCGCAGGGCGCCTTCGATCGCTTCAACCACCACGAGAAGGGCTCGCGATGACCGAGCTGCTGATCCGCACGCTGGCGCGCAAGCGCCTGAGCGCGCTGGCGCGCCCGTCTGCCGTGCTGGCCTTCGCCGCGGCCATGGCCTACGGCGGCGGCCTGTGGATGAGCCTCCTGCACCGTGCGGAGGGCGGCGAGGAGCGCAACGAGCCCGGCTTCGTCTTGCACTGGCTGCGCGACGCCACGCTCGCGCTGCCGCTGATCTGCGTCGCGGTCTGGGTCGGCATCGTCCTGGCCCGCAAGCTCATCGCCCGCGCCGGCGCCACCGACGGGCCCGTAGTGCTGTGCGCCGGGACGCTCGCGATGGTCGTCGCCCTGGCGGCGACCGTGGCCGTCGGCGCCTCCAGCCCCGCCCACGGCGGCCTGTTCGGCGCCGAGCACGGCGGCCACGAGCTGCCGTTCATGGCCCACCTCGGCCGCGACATGCTGATCGCGCTGACCGCCAACCTCCTGCTCGCCGGCGCGGTCAGCGCGGCGATCTTCCGCCGCAAGCCGTGGGCGGTGCCCGACGTGCAGAGCTGGCTGGCCCAGCGCACGGGGCAGCGGCGCTTCGCGCTCAACGGCTCGCTGGCCCTCGTCCTGCTCGTCCCGGTGGCTATCGTCGTTTCCTCGGGCGCCGAGATGGTCTCCGCTCAAGCCGGCGCGGGCACCCCCTGCCCCACCGGGGTGCCCCTGAAGACCTACTCCGTCCAGGCGATCGACGTCGACATCCCGCTCAACCGCTTCGGCGATCACGATCCCCAGGGCAAGATGTTCGTGCTGTCGCAGGACGTCGCCCGCGTCCGTGCCCAGGCGGCCAGCCGCCACGTGCAGATCGGCCTGCGCGACGACCCGATCCAGCCGCTGGTCATCCGGGCGAACATCGGCGACTGCGTCGAGATCGCCTTCACCAACAACGCCTCAGGCGGCGACTACGGCATGCACATCGACGGCCTGGCCTTCGACGCCCAGAACTCCGGCGACGCCGTCGGGCGCAACCCCTCCTCCTCGGTCGCCCGCGGCCAGAGCCGCACCTACCGCTTCTACGTCCCGGAGGACGACACCTTCGAGGGCACGCACTACATGCGCCCCGGTCCGGGCAACCGCGACGCGGTCAGCCACGGCCTGTTCGGCGGGCTCGCGGTCGAGCCGCGGGGCTCGACCTACCACTCGCCGAAGGACCTCTCACCGATCGACTCCGGCTGGGAGGCCGTCATCAGGCCGGCGGGCAAGAAGTCCTTCCGCGAGTATGTGCAGCTCTACCACGAGATCGGCAACGAGGACTTCGATGTCTCCGACGCCGGCGGAGGCAAGCTGCCGCGCGTGGACCCGACCACCGACAGCTATCGGCCGGGCGCCCGCGCGATCAACTACCGCTCCGAGCCGTTCATGCGCCGTCTGGAGCGCCCGGGAGCGGAGGACGAGAAGGCGCACGGCTACGGCTCGTACACGTTCGGCGACCCCGCGACGCTGATCCCGCGCGCCTACCAGGGCGACCCGACGAAGATCCGCATCATGCACGCCGGGGCCGAGGTCTTTCACATCTTCCATCTGCACGGCGGCGGCATCCGGTGGCGGCTGAACCCCAAGGCCGACCCGCTGTACGACTACCAGAAGACGGGTCTGGACAAGAGCCCGCAGGAGGGCGCGCCCTCGACCCGCCTGGACTCCCAGGCCATGGGCCCGGGCGAGTCCTATGACCTCGAG
>JACCQW010000232.1 GCA_013813955.1 Solirubrobacterales bacterium | reverse complement strand
GCCCGGACGTCGGCCTGCACCTGCTCTTCGGTGCGCTCAGGCCGGCCCTTGCGCCGGCGGCGCTCGTTCTGGGCCTCGAGCATCTGGTCGATATCGTCGATCTCGTTCTGGGCCTCGACCTCGGGCGAGCGCGTGGGCTTCCAGTCCAGGACGTCGGCCCCCGAGCCGGGGTAGAAGCGCCCGATGAGCAGCAGTCCCACGACCAGGATGCCGAGCATCCCCCCGATGATGATCCCGAACTCGTCGATGGCCGCAGAGTCTAGATCGTCTCCAGCGCGCCGAGGATCGCGGTCGCGTGGCCGGAGAGCACGCCGCCGTTGCCGTGCGCGAGAGCGACGTGGACGCCGGACTGCTGGCGCTCGCCGGCCTCCCCGCGCACCTGCCGCACGGCCTCGATGATCGTGAAGATCCCGTACATGCCCGGATGCGTGTGCGAGAGCCCGCCCCCGTTCGTGTTGACCGCCAGCTCGCCGCCCGGCGCGATGCGCCCGCCGGCCACGAACGCGCCGCCCTCCCCTTTCTCGCAGAACCCGAGGTCCTCCAGGAACAGGATCGGCGTGATGGTGAACGCGTCGTAGAGCTGCAGCACGTCGACGTCGCCCGGCCCGAGGCCGGCCATCGCGTACGCACGCGCACCGGACTCGGTCGCGGCGGTGACCGTCAGGTCGCCCATCCGCGCGATGCTGCGATGCCAGTGCGCCTCGCCGGCCCCCAGCAGGGCCACGGGCGGGCGGCGAAGAGTGCGGGCGCGCTCGGTGCTCGTCACGACCACCGCGCCCCCGCCGTCGGTGACCAGGCACGAGTCGCGGACGGTCAGCGGCGAGCTGATCATGCGGCTGGCCAGGACCTCCTCGACGGTCAGCGGCTCGCGCATGAACGCGGCGGGGTTCAGCCGCGCCCAGCCGCGCGCGGCGACCGCGACCTCGGCCAGCTGCTCGCGCGTGGTGCCGAGATCGTGCATGTGGCGCGCGGCGGCCAGCGCGTACATCGTGATCGGGTAGCGCGGGCGGTAGGGGTCCTCGAGCGGGCTCGGCTCGACGCTGGACAGGCTCACCAGGCGCCCGCCGTCGGAGCGCTGGGTGCTGCCGTAGGCGATGAGCGCGACCTCGCAGCGCCCCGCGGCGATCGCGGCGGCGGCGTGGTGCAGGTGGGCGACGAACGACGCGCCGCCCATGTTCGTCGAGTCGCTGTATTGCGGGCGGACGCCGAGGTACTCGCCGAGGTTCAGGCCGGCCATCCCATAGTAGGCCGAGGCGCTGAACAGCCCGTCGACGTCTGCGATGCGCAGGCCCGCGTCCGCCAGCGCGTCGGCCGCGGCCTCCGCGGCGAGGTCCAGCGGGGCCACTGCGGGCCCCACCTCGCCCAGACGCGACTCCGCGACCCCCACCACGGAGGCCGCCCCGCGCAACGGGTCAGGCGGCATGGAACACGAGCCGGTCCTCGTCGTCGGCGCGGGCCTGCACGACCATGCCGATCCGCACCGCGCCGGGGTCCAGGCCGGCGACGGCGCTCATCATCCGAAAGCCCTCGTCGAGATCGACCAGGGCGACGTTGTGCGTGCCCTCGCGCGCATGGACGGCGGTGGTCGAGTACACGATGCCGCGCCCCGCGCTCGTCGCGTCGGCCAGCCGCCGCTCGCCGCACACCGGGCAGAGCACCCTGCGCGGGAAGATCGCCGTTCCGCACTGCTCGCAGCGCTGATAGTCCGGCCCGGTCACGGAGTCCTACGCTAGCGTCCGCGGCCGTACGGCCCTTGAACAGGAGAGCACATGGACTTCGACCTGACCGACGAACAGAAGCTCGTCCGTGAGACCGCCCGCGCGTTCACCGACAACGAGATCGTCGACCGCGCCCGCGACAACGCGCGGGCGGAGCGCTTCGACGTCGACCTCGTGCGCAAGATCGCCGACCAGGGCTACCTCGGTGCGATCGTCCCGCGCGAGTACGGCGGCGCCGGCCTGGACCACCTGACCTACGGGCTGATCGTCGAGGAGATCGGGCGCGGCGACAGCGCGATGCGCACCGTCATCTCCGTGCAGACGTCGCTGGTGTGCAGCGCGATCCTGCGCTGGGGCACCGAGGAGCAGAAGGCGCACTACCTGCCCAGGCTGTGCTCGGGCGAGTGGCTGGGCTGCTTCGGGCTGACCGAGCCCGACACCGGCTCGGACGCGGCCAACCAGCGCACCCGCGCGCGCCGGACCGACAGCGGGTGGGTGATCAACGGCGCCAAGATGTGGATCTCGATGGGCAACCACGCGCAGGTCGCGCTCGTCTTCGCCCAGACCGACCCGGAGCTCAAGCACCGCGGCCTGGCCTGCTTTCTTGTCGACACCGACCAGCCCGGCTACCAGCCGCAGGAGATCCACCACAAGATGGGGCTGCACGCCTCCGACACGGCGTCGATCGGCCTCGACGACGTAGAGGTCACCGACGACCAGATGCTCGGCGAGGTCGGCGAGGGCTTCAAGGTCGCGATGAGCGCGCTGGACTCGGGGCGCTTCTCGGTGGCCGCGGGCTGCGTGGGCATCTGCCAGGGCTGTGTGGAGGAGTCGGTGCGCTACGCCACCGAGCGCCGCCAGTTCGACCGGCCGATCGCGAGCTTCCAGCTCGTGCAGGCCATGCTCGCCGAGATGAAGGTCAAGACCGACGCGGCGCGGATGCTCGTGTGGCGCGCGGGCTTTCTCAAGGACGCCGGGCGGCCCAACACCCTGGAGACCTCGGTGGCCAAGCTCTATGCGACGGAGTCCGCGGTGGAGTGCGCGAACACCGCGATCCAGGTGCACGGCGGCGCAGGCTACGTCGACGACCACCCGGTGGAGCGCTGGTTTCGCGATGTGCGCGTGACCACGCTGTACGAGGGCACGTCGCAGATCCAGAAGCTCATCATCGGGTGCGCGCTGACCGGCATCAACGCCCTCGTGCCCGACCTGCCCGAGCCCGTCCGCGCGTGAGGACGATCGGCGTCGTCGGCGCCGGCACGATGGGCGTCGGCATCGCGCAGCTCGCCGCCCAGGCGGGGGCGCGGACGCTGCTGCACGACCCGGTCGAAGGCGCCACCGGGCGCGGGCTGCAGGGGATCGCCAGCGCCCTGGAGCGCGGCGTGCAGCGGGGGCGCTGGAGCACGCAGGATTCCGCGGCGGCGCGCGGGCGCCTGGAGGAGGCGCCGGCGCTCGAGGACCTCGCGCCGTGCGAGCTGGTCATCGAGGCCGCGCCTGAGAACCTGGAGCTCAAGGCCGAGTTGTTCACGGCCCTGGCAGCCATCACCGACGGTGTGCTGGCGTCGAATACGTCGTCGATCCCGATCACCGCGATCGGCGGCGCGTGCGGCGTGCCCGAGCGCGTGGTGGGGATGCACTTCTTCAACCCGCCGGCGGCGATGGGGCTGCTGGAGCTCATCGCCGGGCAGGACACGAGCGCGGCGGCGCTGGATCTCGCCCGCGCGGTGGGCGAGGCGATGGGCAAGCGCGTCGTCGACGCTGCCGACGGCCCCGGCTTCCTCGTGAACCGCTGCAACCGCCCGTTCGGCCTGGAGGCCTACCGGCTGGCCCAGGAGCGCCTGGCCACGCCGGAGCAGATCGACCGCATCTGCCGCCTGGGAGGCGGCTTTCGCATGGGGCCCTTCGAGCTGGCCGACCTCGTCGGGATCGACACCGGCTTCGCGGTCTCGCAGTCCTTCTACGAGCTGAGCTACGGCGAGCCGCGCTGGCGCCCCTCGCCGCTGGCCGCGCGGATGGTCGCCGCGGGGCGCCACGGCCGCAAGACCGGGCGCGGCTGGTACGCCTACGACGGCGACGGGCCCCACCGCCCCGAGGAC
>JACCQW010000258.1 GCA_013813955.1 Solirubrobacterales bacterium | reverse complement strand
ACCGACCCGCGAGCAGCGGCGCGGGGGCCGTTCTCCAGGACGACGGCGAGGACCGCTCCCCTGCCCGCCTGACCGCGATGATCGTCGGCGCCGTGGCCGCGGCGCTGCTCGTGGGCGTCCTGGTGGCGACCCAGCTCGGCGGCGATGACGACACCCCGGCGCCCGTGAGCACGATCGGGGCTGCGCCCGCGCCCGAGCAGCAGGGCGAGGGCGGCTCGCCCGGCGACGACGAGCCGGCCGCGACGACGGCACCCGTCGATCGTGGGGACACCACGGTCTCCGTGCTCAACGGCACGCAGCAGACCGGCCTCGCACGCGCCGTGGCCAGGGAGCTCGAGGACAGCGGCTTCACGATCAGTGGGACCGGCAACAACGCCGACCAGGCGCGGTCGGCCACGATCGTGTCGTTCACGCCCGGCAACCGGCGGGCGGCGCAGACGGTGGCCGACATCATCGGCGTGGGCGACGACGCCGTCGCGCCGATCGACCGCAACACCGCCGTGTCCGCGGGCGACGCGCGCGTCGTCGTCACGGTCGGCGCCGACCGGATCGAGTAGCGGGCCGCGCCACGCGCGGCTCGGCACGCCAATGGCCGGCTCGGACGACGTCCTGCTCGCACGTCACGGGGAGACCGACGACAACGCGGCCGGCCGCTTCCAGGGCCGCCGCGACCCGCCGCTGAACGAGACAGGGCGCGCGCAGGCCCGAGATCTGGCGGTCGCGGTCGCGGGTGCGGGGCTCGTCGCGCTGTACGCCAGCCCGCTGGCGCGCGCACGCGAGACCGCGGAGATCATCTCCGCCGCGATCGGCCTGCAGCCGGTCTACGACGAGCGCTTCATGGAGGCCGACGTCGGCGACTGGGCGGGGCTGCTGTACGAGGAGGTGGTCGCCGGGAGCCCCGGCGCCTTCGAGGCGTGGCGGGCGGCCGACCCGTCGTTCCGGTTTCCCGGGGGAGAGTCGGTCGGTGAGCAGGCCGAGCGCGTCGCTGCCGCGATCGCCGACGTTCGCGCGGCGGGACGGCTGCCGGCGCTCATCGTCTGCCACGGGGGGACGATCCGCGCGGCCTTCGGGCTCGGGGTCCCCGGCGACGCGATCGCCAACGGCTCGGTGCACCGCCTGCACGGGGCGCTGCCGTGAGCGTCGTCGCCCGCATCGCGTTCGCGGTCCTGGTCTGCGCCACGTTCGGCGCGTTCTTCGTGGCGCAGGAGCTCAAGAGCACGCCGCCGGTCGTGCAGGACCTCAAGGTCTTCCCGTTCTTCTCGCCCAATCAGGACGGGCGCTTCGACCGTGCCCGCGTGTCGTTCGTCCTCAAGCGCTCCGACGACGTCACCGCGACCGCTGTCGACCGGGCCGGCGACGACGTCCGCGAGCTCGCCGACTCCCGTGCCCACGCCGCCGGGCGGCGCCTCGAGCTGCGCTGGGACGGCACCGACGAGCGCGGCCGCGAGGTGCCCGACGGCACCTACCGCATCCGGGTCAACCTTCGCCGGCAGGGGCGCTCCGTGCAGCTGCCGCGCAACATCGTCAAGGACACGCGTCCGCCGCGCCCGCGGGTCAGCTCGATCGGGCCCGACGCCGACAAGGTGCCCCGGCCGGAGCTGCTGCCCCGCACCGACGGGCGGCCGGCACGCGTCACCGTCCAGGCGCCCGGCCGGCGCCGGGAGGTGCTCGTCTTCCGTACCGACGTGCGCCCGGCCCGCCAGGTCTTCGATGCGCCGGTCCGCCTGGACGACGACCAGACGCAGTGGACGTGGGACGGCACCGTCGACGGTCGCCGCGTTGCGGCCGGCACCTACCTCGTGGCCGCGCGCTCGCGTGATCGGGCGGGCAACATCGGCACGTCCGTGGCGCTGCCGCCGCGTCCGCAGTTCGGCGAGACGCTGCCCGGGCGCGGCGGCATCACCGTGCGCTACCTCACGGCCCAGCCGTCGGCGAACCCGGTCGGCGCCGGCGAGCAGACCGCCGTGGCCGTGGACTCGGTGGACGCGAACTTCTCGTGGACCGTGCGCCGGGTGGGCGAGCAGCAGATCCGCTCGCGCGGGCGCGGCACGAAGTCGCGGGTCGTGCGCTTCCGTGCGCCCGGCGGCAGGTCGGGGCTGTACCTCTTCGAGGTGCGAACGCGCACGCGCAAGGTCGCCGCGCCGCTCGTCGTGCAGTCCCAGCAGGAGCGGGACGTGCTCGTGGTCCTGCCGGCCACGACCTGGCAGGGGCGCAACCCGGTCGACGACGACGGCGACGGGCGCCCCGACACGCTGGACGCCGGGCTCGACGTGCGCCTCGGGCGCCCATACGTCAAGGACGGCCTGCCCGATCAGGTGCCCGAGCACGAGGCGCTCCTGCTCGCCCATCTCGACCGCGAGGGCCGTCGTTACGACATCACCACGGACGTCGCGCTCGCCCGCGGCGCCGGGCCGCGGCTCAGGGGCCACCGCGGCGTCGTCCTTGCCGGCGACACGCGCTGGCTGGACGGCGGGCTCGCGCGATCGCTGCGCCGCTGGGTCCGCGGAGGCGGGCGGCTGCTGTCGGTGGGGACCGGATCGCTGCGGCGCACGGCCGAGCTCACGCCCGGAGGGCGGGCGATCGACCCCACGCTGCCCACGGTCCGCGACCTGTTCGGCGCGCGTCTGGCGCCGGTGGAGCGCGAGGCCGTCGTGCTGACCAACGTGATCGACGAGATCGACCTGTTCACCGGGACCGAGGGGCAGTTCGCGGGCATAGAGGCCTTCGAGGAGACCACCGGCGTGGGCCGCGGGGCGAGCCTCGTCGCCGCGGCGGCGGCGACCGGGGAGGGACCCGCTCGTCCGCGCAACGTCATCGTGGCCCTGCGCGTGCGCGACGGCCTGGTCATCCGGCCGGGGCTGCCCGGTCTCCCCGCGCGCCTGCGCGACGACGTCGAGCTGGCCGGCCTACTCGAGCGCGCGTGGACGCTGGTGGGGCGCCGGTGATCCTCTCGCTCTCGAGCGCGGGCGACGCCGCGCAGACGGCGGGCGTCATGGCCGCGGCGGTGCTGGCGGGCTTCGTGCTGCTCGCCGCCTCG
>JACCQW010000171.1 GCA_013813955.1 Solirubrobacterales bacterium | reverse complement strand
CCCTGGACGCGCTCGTCGCCCGCACCGGGGAGCTCGCGGGGGCCGCGGCGTGAACGTGCTCGAGCGCATCGTGGAGCGCACCCGCGACGACCTCCGCCGCCGGCGCGAGGAGGTCCCGCTGGCCACCCTGGAGCAGGCGCTGGAGGGGCGCGGGGAGGACCGCCCGTTCTCCGAGGCGCTGACGCTGCCCGGCGTGTCGGTCATCGCCGAGCACAAGCGCCGGTCGCCGTCGGCGGGCGTGATCCGCGAGGGGGCCACGGTGCAGGACGTGGTGAGCGCCTACGAGCGCGGCGGCGCGGGCGCCCTGTCGATCCTCACCGAGAACCAGCACTTCGGCGGCTCGCTGGAGGACCTGCGCGCCGCGCGTGCGGCCTCGGCGCTGCCGATCCTTCGCAAGGACTTCATCGTCGACGCCTATCAGCTCTACGAGTCGGCGGCCGCGGGCGCCGATGCGATCCTGCTGATCGTCGCCGCGCTCGAGCCGGAGGAGATCGCGCGCCTGCACGCCGAGGCGCGCACGCTGGACCTCGACGTCCTCGTCGAGGTCCACTCCGAGCGCGAGCTGGAGCGCGCGCTGGAGGTTGACGCCGACGTGATCGGAATCAACAACCGCGACCTGAGCGACTTCAGCGTCCACGTCGAGCGCACCTACGAGCTGCTGGCCGACGTGCCCGCCGGCAAGACCGTCGTGTCGGAGTCCGGCTTCCACGCGCGCGAGCAGCTCGACGAGCTCGAGCGCGTGGGCGTCGACGGCGTGCTGGTGGGCGAGTCGCTGATGCGCGCGCCCGACCCGGAGGCCGCCCTGCGGGCGCTGACCGGCCGCGAGGGCGACACCGGCGAGTTCGCCGCCCTCTGACCGCGCCGCGGTTCTGCGGTCGCGCGCGCGACGGGTAGCCTTGGAGTGGTTCCCGAGCACCCTCGCATCAAGTTCTGCGGCATCACCAACCTCGACGACGCCCATTGCGCCGCCGAGGCGGGCGCCTGGGCGCTGGGGATGATCTTCTGGCCCGCTTCGCGGCGTGCGTGCTCGGTCGACGAGGCGCAGGTGATCGGGTCGTCGCTGCGGCGGACCGCCGAGCTGTGCGGCGTCTTCGTCAACGCGTCGCTGGACGAGATCTCCGCGACCGCCGAGGCGGTGCCGCTCTCCATGGTCCAGCTGCACGGGGAGGAGGGCCCGGCCTTCGCCACCGAGGTCGCCCGGCGCACGGGCGCGAAGGTGGCCAAGGCCTCGCGCGTGCGCTCGCGCGCCGACCTGCAGGCCGCCGCCGCCTTCCACACCAGCTTCCACCTGCTCGACGCGCATGTCGAAGGCCTGCGCGGCGGAACGGGCGAGACGATCGACTGGGAGCTCGTTCGCGCCCACCGGTTCGCCGCACCCGTGATCCTCAGCGGCGGGCTGACCCACGAGAACGTAAGCGCGGCGATCGCGGTGACCGAGCCGTTCGCCGTCGACGTGGCCAGCGGGACCGAGCGCGCGCCCGGGCTCAAGGACCCCGAGAAGCTGGCCGCGTTCGCGGCCGCCGTGAAGGCCACCGCGCCCGACCCGGAGCCGGAGCAGGAGCGGGTCGCGTGAAGGGCCGAAGGCCCGGTCAAGGACGCCCGGATGGCGGACTGGCGCCTCAGAGGAGCCGGCTGGATGCCGGCTCGGGGACTCCTTTCGGCGTCGAACACCGCTTCGGGGCCTACGGCGGCCAGTACGTGCCCGAGACGCTGATGCCCGCGCTCGCCGAGCTGGAGAGCGCATGGGTCGCCGCCCGCGAGGACCCGGGCTACCAGGCCGAGCTCGGCACGCTGCTGCGCGACTACGCCGGGCGCCCCACGCCGCTGTACCTCGCCGAGCGCCTCTCGCAGGCGGCGGGGCGGGAGATCTGGCTCAAGCGGGAGGACCTGCTGCACACCGGGTCGCACAAGCTGAACAACGCGCTCGGCCAGGCGCTGCTGGCGCGCAGAATGGGCAAGGAGCGCGTGATCGCCGAGACGGGAGCCGGCCAGCACGGCGTGGCCAGCGCGACCGCGTGCGCGCTGCTCGGCCTTGCGTGCGTGGTCTACATGGGCTCCGAGGACATCCGCCGCCAGGCCCCCAACGTCCAGCGCATGCGGCTGCTGGGCGCCGAGGTGGTCAGCGTCGACGCGGGCGCGCGCACGCTGAAGGAGGCCGTCAGCGAGGCGATCCGCGACTGGGTCGCCAACGTGGCCACGACGCACTACATCATCGGCTCGGCGGTCGGCCCCGCGCCGTACCCGGCGCTCGTGCGCGACCTGCAGCGCACCATCGGCGACGAGGCCCGGGCCGCGCTGCTGCAGCGCGCGGGCCGGCTGCCTGACCGCGTCATCGCCTGCGTCGGCGGCGGGTCGAACTCGATCGGCATCTTCACGCCGTTCGTCGCCGACGCGGACGTCGCGCTGATCGGCGTCGAGGCGGCGGGCCAGGGGCTGGGCTCCGGGCGCCACGGCGCGCCGCTGACCGCCGGCGGGCGCCCCGGGGTGCTGCACGGCTCGCTGTCGGCGATCATGCAGGACACCGAGGGCCAGGTCACCGAGGCGCACTCGATCTCCGCCGGCCTGGACTATCCGGGCTCGGGCCCCGAGCACGCCTACCTGCGCGACTGCGGTCGCGCGCGCTACGTCGCGGTGAGCGACGACGAGGCCGTGGCCGCGTTCCGGCGGGTCGCGCGGCTGGAGGGGATCATCCCGGCGCTGGAGACGGCGCACGCGCTGCACTTCGCCCTGAAGGCCGAGGAGGGCTCGGCGCTGGACCTCGTGTGCCTGTCGGGTCGCGGCGACAAGGACCTGGCCGAGGTCCTCTCCCAGGATGACTAGCGCCGACGCCCCGGCCGCCGTCGCGACCGGCGAGCAGCGCATCGCCGCCGCCTTCGCCGGGCGCCGCGGCCGGGCGGCGCTCATGCCCTACCTCATGGGCGGCTTCCCGTCGATCGACGCGTCCGCGGCGATCGGCCAGGCCTACGCGGACGGTGGGGCAGACCTCGTCGAGCTCGGCGTCCCCTTCTCCGATCCCCTGGCCGACGGGCCGGTCATCGCCGCGGCGGGCAC
>JACCQW010000146.1 GCA_013813955.1 Solirubrobacterales bacterium | reverse complement strand
GCACCGATGCGCCGACGGATCCGCTCCGCGGCCTTCCCCCTGCACCGCCACTCGCTGCCCCAGCTCGCGGTCGACGGGGTCTTGGTCGCCCTCGCGTATTGGCTGTCCTACCGGCTGCGCTTCGACGGGTCGATGGGCGTGCCCCCGCGCTATCAGGAGCTCTTCGAGGCGACGGTAGGCCCGGTGGTCGCCGGCGCCCTGGTCGTGTTCGTCATCTTCCGGCTCTACCAGAAGTGGTGGCGCTACGTGACCCAGCGTGACTACACGACGGTGCTGCAGGCGGTCGTGATCGCCGCGCTCGGCCTGCCGGCGTACATCGCGCTGCTCAAGCCGGTCACCGTCGCCTCCGCCGCGGGCGAGACCACGGTGACGGCCCCGACCGGCGTCATCGCGCTCTACCTCCTGCTCATGCTGGCGTTCGTCGCCGGCGCGCGCTACGTCGCCCGCTCGGTGTACGAGCGCCCGCTGAGCGGATTCCGCGCGCGCAGGGACGCGCGCGGCGTGCTCATCGTCGGCGCCGGCGACGGCGGCCGGCTGGTGCTGCGCGAGATCCTGCGCAATCCCGCCCTGGGCCTGAAGCCGGTGGGCTTCGTCGACGACGATCCCACCAAGCGCCGGCTGCGCGTCGACGGCGTGCGCGTGCTGGGCACGACGGGCGACCTGCCGAAGGTCCTCGACGAGTCCGAGCCCGACGAGGTGACGATCGCGATCCCGTCGGCGCCGGGCATCGTGCGAGCCAACGTGGTGCGCGCCTGCCGCGAGCGCGGCATCCCGGTCCGCACGCTGCCGACCGTGTTCGAGCTGCTGCAGACCGGCGGCAACTTCGTGCGCCAGGTGCGCGACGTCCAGGTGGAGGACATCCTGGGCCGGGAGCCGGTGCGCATGGAGCTCGACCGCGTCGGCGCCTACCTGACCGGCGAGACCGTGCTCGTCACCGGCGCGGGCGGCTCGATCGGCAAGGAGCTCTCGCGCCAGATCGCCCGCGTCGGGCCGCGCCGGCTGATCGCGCTGGACCACGCCGAGGACAACCTCTTCGCCATCCAGCGCGAGCTGGAGGACGACCGCCACGTGCACCCCTCGACCCTCGCGGCGATCCTCGCCGACTGCAAGGAGGAGGAGCGGATGCGCGAGGTCTTCGCCGAGCACCGGCCGACCGTCGTGTTCCATGCCGCCGCCTACAAGCACGTCGGGCTGATGGAGGCCAACCCCGTGGAGGCGGTGCGCAACAACGCGATCGCCACGCGTGTCGTGGCCCGCATCGCCGGCCAGGAGGGCGTCAAGGCGTTCGTGCTCGTGTCGACCGACAAGGCGGTGGCGCCGGCGACCGTGATGGGCGCCTCCAAGGCGCTCGCGGAGTTCGCCCTGGAGGCCGAGCAGGCCCGCTTCCCGGGGACGCGCTACAGCGCGGTGCGCTTCGGCAACGTGCTGGGCTCGTCGGGCTCGGTGGTGCCCATCTTCCGCCGCCAGATCGCCCTCGGCGGGCCGGTGACGGTGACCGACGAGCGGATGACCCGCTACTTCATGACGATCCCGGAGGCAGTGCAGCTCATCATTCGCTCGGGGTCCCTGGGCGAGGGCGGCGAGGTCTACGTGCTGGAGATGGGCGAGCCCGTGCGCATCCTCGACCTGGCACGGACGATGATCGAGCTCTCCGGACTGGACCCCGACCGCGACATCGCCGTGGAGATCGTCGGCCGGCGGCCGGGCGAGAAGCTGCACGAGGAGCTGTTCAACCCCTACGAGCATCCGCAGCCCACGCCGGCGGAGAAGATCATGCGCGCCGAGCGCGACCCCCGCCCGCCGGAGGTCGTCGACGACATGTTCGACCAGATCGGCCTGCTCGTGCTGGAGGGCGATGCCGCGGGGCTGGCGGCGAAGGTGTCCGAGCTGTCGGCGGCCCGCGGCAGCGGGCTCGTCGCCTAGGATCCCCGGCTCATGGGCGTCACGCTCATCCACGCCGCCGTGAGCGACGAGGTCGAGAAGCTCGGCGCCTACGCCGGGATCGCGGCCGTCGTCGGGCTCGCCGTGCTCGTGCTGCTGTACTTCTCGCAGGCCCGCGAGGTCAAGCGCCTGCGAGAATGGGCGGGTCGCGGGCCGGAGCGCGCCGCCGAGCTCGAGCAGCGCGTCCTGGCCGACGCCCAGCGCCGCGTGATGGCCCAGCCCGTCCGCCCGCAGACCGTCGCCGGTCAGCAGGCCGCCGGCGCCCCGCGCCCG
>JACCQW010000101.1 GCA_013813955.1 Solirubrobacterales bacterium | reverse complement strand
CGATCCCCGCTACCCGAACAGCCGCTCGAGCGCGAGCTCGAAGCCGGGCAGCAGCGGCGAGGTGAGGATCTCGTCGCGCCGGACCTCGACCCCGACGTCGAAGTCCGGAGCGGTGGCCGTCGAGCGGTGGAAGACCAGGATCGCGTCGGCCTCGGTGTCGGCGAGCCACAGCTCGGACAGGCGATGCTGCAGCGGGCGGGGACGATCGAGGTACTCGTCCGCGGTCATGATCTGCGCTACCGGCATCCGGGTCATCGTACTCCGCCTCGGCGGGGTGGCCCACACCCTGTAGAGGTGTCGAGCAGGGCGGTTTCGCCTCCGTAGGTGGCACGGTTCTACCCCTGGGGTGCTCCCCACGGCAGGTCGGCCAATGCCACCATGGCGCTCGTGTTCAAACGAGCGATCCCCGTCTCGCTGGTCCTGGTCGTCCTTGCTGCCCCCGGCGCCGCCGCGGCGGCCGACACCGTCGTGGCGCCCGGCGCGCAGGCGCAGCGCCTGACGGCGCTCGACGGCACGATCGTGTGGGTGACCGGCACCGCACCCCGCCAGCGGCTCGTGCAGCGCACCGCCGCCGGCATCGCCCCCGTGAAGGGCGCGCCGGTCGCCGCGTACCGCTCGATCGACCTCGGCCGCGACCGCCGCAACCGCCTCGTGCTCACCTACCTGCGCTGCGGGACCGGCGCCGGCTGCCGCGTCTACCGCGACGACCTGCTCGGCCGGCGGGCGAGCATCCGCGGCCTCACGCGGCGTTGCGAGGTGAGCTCCGCTCCCGCCCTGTGGCGCGAGCGCATCGCCTACGGCCTGGCCTGCCACACCGGGTCGGGTCGGACCAAGCGAGCCGACCCCAGGCGCTCGGGCCTGTACGTCAAGACCCGCTCCGGCAGTCCCAAGCGCCTCCCGCGGCCGCGCGACGCCGTGCGCTTCGGCGTGCACCACGTCCCCTGGGTGGACCTGCGCGGCACCCGCGTCGCCGCGCTGGCCGCCGACATCTACCAGTACGCCTTCTCACAGACCACGGGCGGAAGCCGTCGCCAGTCCTTCCTGGCCGCCGCATCGGAGGGCGAGACCACCGAGCACGTCGGCGGGTTGGCGCTCGGCAGCGGGTCGGTGCTGTGGACCCTCGTGCGCTCTGAGCACACCGGCGACCCCAGTCAGGCCGTGATCTTCCGCCACACCGGTGGGTGCCTGGACTCGGAGGCGATGGTCAACCCGCGCGGGCCCGACGAGGCGACCGGCTTTCGCGCCGACGCGCTGGCCGTCGACGGCCGCACGCTCTACCTGTCCGTGCCGGGCACCGGCATCGTCGCGCACGGCTTCACGCCGGACCGCACCTGCGCGCCGGGCTGATCGCCGGCGCTGCGTTCAGGAGTACGCGTCCCAGGCCTTCAGGAACGGCAGCGGGTCGATCGCCGTCCCGCCGGTGTACCAGCCCGGGCCGCTCCACATCTCGAAGTGCAGGTGACAGCCGTCGGCGCGGCCGGTGTCGCCGACGTGCCCGATGACCTGGCCGGTGCGCACCCGCGTGCCCTTCGTGAGGGGCGACCGATCGCGCATGTGCATGTAGGCGTAGTCGGTCTGCGTCGCCTCGCCGTCGATGACGATGTAGTTGCCGGCGCGGCTCTGGAAGGCGTTGTGCTTGACGACGCCGCCGCGAGCGGCGACCAACGGCGTACCGCAGTCGGCGAAGACGTCCTGGCCCTCGTGGCCGCGCCCGCCGCCGAAGCTCGCCGCGAACTCGCCGAAGCCGTGCGGGCCACGGATCGGGAACTTGTGATCGACGAGGTCGAAGGCGCCCGTCGCCACCGGGGTGCCCGCCTGCGCCGCCTGGCCACCGTCGGTCCTGGAGTAGACGCGAAACTCGTAGCGGCCCGCGGGCTGCGGGGCGCCGCCGATCCTGCCGTCCCAGGTGACGTCGCGGGCCGCCCCGACGGGGAGGTGCCCGAGCGGCCACTCCATCACGAGCGCGCCGTCGGTCACGCGCACCAGGCCGACGGTCACGTTCAGCGGCCGCCGCGCCAGAAGGTCCACGCGCGCGGGACGCACCGCGTCGAGGTAGATGCGCCGCCCGACCACGCGGACGTCGAGCGGGCCGCCGGTGGCCGCTCCGCGCTGCACCGCGATCGTCGTGGCGCTGGGGCGCGAGCGCGCGCCGTCGGCGTTGACCACGCGCAGGC
>JACCQW010000113.1 GCA_013813955.1 Solirubrobacterales bacterium | reverse complement strand
CCGCTCGACGGCCACCGCTCCGGACTTCGACGTCGGGGTCGAGGTCCGGCGCGACGAGATCCTCACCTCGCCGCTGCTGCCCGGCTTCGAGCTCGCGCTCGAGCGGCTGTTCGGGTAGCGGGGATCGCCGCCGGACGAACCCGGCCTCGTGGCACCGGAACCCTTCGCCGTCGTCGCCGCTCGACGCGACGCCGCCCTCGACGAGCTCGCCCTCGCGCTGGCGGGGGAGCTCAGGCCTGTCGATGCCGATGCCGCACTGGCGCAGCTCGACCGGCTGGGGGCCGAGCTCGCCCCGGCCGCCGGTACCGGGCCCGCGGCGGAGGCGCAAGCCCTGCGGGCCCTGCTCGGGCGTCGCCACCAGTTCGCCGGTGACCGCGAGGAGTACGACGATCCCGACAACTCCATGCTCGACGTCGTACTCGAACGTCGCCGGGGATTGCCGATCCTGCTGTCGGTCGTCTACGTCGAGGTGGCCCGCCGCGCCCGGATCGCCCTCGCGGGCGTGGGGCTCCCCGGCCACTACGTCGTCGGTCACTTCGGGCAGACGCCACCGCTCCTCCTCGATCCCTTCGACGGCGGTGCCGCCATCGAACAGGCGGCACCGGCCGAGCTTCGCGCATGGAGCCCGCACGAGACGGCGCTGCGGATGCTCAACAACCTGGTCGCCTCCTATCGCCGCCGGTCGGACCTCACCCGCGCGATCCGGGCCGCCGAGATGCGCCTCGATCTGCCGCTGGCGAAGCCCGACCGGACCGTGCTCGAAGCGGAGCTCCAAGCGCTGCGCGCGCGGCTGAACTGAGGCGGCGTTTCGGCGGCGTCGATGTCGTCCACCGGGAGGTTCAGGACTGTGAAGGTCGCCGGCGTGTGGTCCGGCTTGGGATAGACCAGCGTGTCCCGGTCGCCGGCAGCTCCTCTCGGGCCTGTTCTCAGTCCGCGGCGTGGTGACTGATGACGTGGCTCAGGATGCGGCAGCCGGGGCAGGCGCCCACGTAGCAGTCGCCGCGCAGCAGCTCCTCGACACGCTCGGGCAGTGGCGGCGGCTCCTCGCCGCCGGCGCGGGCCTGGTCGGCGAGCGTCGCGAAGCGCGGTTCGTGCTCATGCCGCTCGTAGGCCAGCGGCGACCCGCACCATGCGCAGAACTGGGGCTGGGGAGGGGCGGAGGCCATGGCTGGACCCGACGCCCGCGGCACGTGTTGCGGCGGATCGTCGAGGCGATTCGACAGTACCACGCCCCGGGCGATCTCTCAGGCAGGGAGCCAGCGAATCGTCGGCGGGCCGCCGGACGCCCCGGACCGAGCCGGTTCAGTGGCGCGGCGGCTGGCCAGGGCATACGGTTGCGCCATGAGCGAGGTGACCAACAGCAAGCTGGATGAGATGGAAGCGATCTTCCGGGGCGCCTCAGGAAGGCCGGAGCGGAGCGCCAAGGGCACGCCGGACCCGACCGCGTAGGTAGGTCGCTTCCGCTCATGTACCACCTCGGCGAAGCCACACCATCGCCGGCGGGAGCGGCCGGCGCGAGCGACGCGATCCGGATGCCCCCGGCGATCACCGCCTCGCGGACGCGGCAGCTGCTGCAGTTCAGCCAGCGCCAGATCGAGTTCGTCTTCCGCGCCAGGCGCGAGCACGGCGAGGTCTTCACGATGAACGGCGTCATCGCGGGAGAGGTCGCGGTCACCTCGCACCCCGACCACGTGCGCTCCCTGTTCACCGCCGATCCCGACCAGGCGCCGTCGCTGACCGCCGAGTCGCCGCTGCTGCCGATCGTCGGTCCCAACTCTGTGCTGACCGCCAACGGCCCCCGTCACCTGCGTCAGCGCAAGCTGCTGCTGCCGCCCTTTCACGGCGAGGCGATCGCGCGCTACGCGCAGATGATCGCCGACGCCACCGAGCGCGAGATCGGCGACTGGCCGCTGAACCGCGCGATGGCGCTCGCGCCGCGGATGCAGGCGATCACGCTCGACGTGATCCTGTCGGGCATCTTCGGCGTCGAGGGCCGCCCGCGCCGCGGCACGCCCGAGCACCGTCTGCGGTTGACCGTCGCCTCGCTGTCCGCGGCATCGACATCGCCGCTCGCAAAGCTCGGGGAGCTGATGAACGTCGGCAAGGCCGAGCCGGTGGGGCTGATGCGCCAGGCCGTGGCGCTGCTGGACCGCTCCGTCTATCCGATCATCCACGCGCGCCGCGGGGTCGACGACCTCGGCGAGCGCACCGACATCATGTCGCTGCTCATGCGCGCGCAGACCGAGGACGGTGAGCTGCTGTCCGATCGGGAGCTGCGCGACGAGCTGCTCACGCTCGTGTTCGCGGGCTTCGAGACGACCGCGAACTCGCTGGCCTGGGCGTGGGAGCGCCTGGTGCGCACGCCCGTCGCGTACGACCGCCTGCGCGACGCGGTGCGCTCCGGCGAGCAGGCCGGCGAGCACGTCGAGGCGACGATCGTCGAGTCGATGCGCTCGCGCCCGGTGATCCCGATCATCGGCCGTCGCGTGCGCGTGCCCTGGCGGCTGGGCGAGTACGTCGTGCCGGCCGGCACCGGCATCGACATGAGCGTGCTGCTGGTCCACCACCGCGAGGACATCTATCCCGATCCGTTCGCGTTCCGCCCCGAGCGCTGGCTGGGTCGCAAGCCCGGGACCTACGAGTGGATCCCGTTCGGCGGCGGCACCCGCCGCTGTCTCGGCGCCGCGCTGGCGATGGCCGAGCAGCGCGTCGTGCTCGAGGCCATGGCCCGCCGCCTGGACCTCGAAGCGGCCGAGCCCGAGCCCGAGCACGCCCAGCACCGCAACGTGACGATGATCCCGGCCCACGGCGCGAGGGTCGTGGTGCGCGGACGCCGCTGAGACGGACGAACGGCGAGGCGCGCCTGTCAGCGGCGACGCCGCTCCTGCCTCAAAGCGGCATTGTCGCGAGTCATGCGCCCGTGGAGCCGGCCTCGGGAGCGAGGCCGAGATCGGCGAGCGCGCGGTGGTGGTCCCAGTACTGGACGAGCCGGGTCACCTTGCCGCCGCGGACGTAGAACAGGCTCGCTGCCTTCGTCGATATCTGCCCGACCTCGACTCCGCTTGACTTGCCACTCCCGCTGAAGCGGTTGAGAACCAGGAGACGCTCGCCGTCGAGCTCGCGGTATTCCTCAGCCTCGACGCGGAGCCCCTCCCAGGGGCTCAGGAAGCCGCTCCAGGCCTCGGCCATCCCGGCCAGCCCTGTCCAGCTGCCGGCCGCCGGCCCGTCAGCGAACACATACTCGATCTGAGGATCGGCCCACTCGGCCGAGCTGTAGTCGCCGCGCCCCCAGGCAGCGTAGATCGAGCGCACTATCTCCAGGTTCGCCGACGCCATGGGCCGACTATCGCGGTTTCGAGACGCGCGGGCGTGCTGAGTGCTGTGCTGCTCTCGCCTGAAGCGGGGCACCCGTCGTGCCAGCCGGCAGCCGATGCGGCACGGCCAGCGGCACTCCCCGCCACGGGCGCGGCCCCGGTCCGTGCCGGCCGGACCCGGTGCTCAGTCTTCGGCGGAGCGCGGGAACAGCGCGATCAGCACGTCGGAGGTGTGGACCATGAGCGCATGGCCCTTCGGTGTCTCCTCCCACTGCGCCTGGCGGAAGTCCTGGTTGGGGATCGTGAACGCTCCGAACGTCTTGTTGTCCGTTCCGACGTACCACACGAAGTCCGTCTCGCCGGGCGGCGCGTCGTCCTTGGGCTCGGCCTTCTGCATCGCCCCGCTGAACATGGCGATGAGCGGGGCGCCCGGCCGCGCGGAGCGGACGGTCACGGTCCAGTAGTTGCCCAGGCTCCCCTGCAGGGCGGCGACGACCCCGTCGTGGTCAAGGCTCTCCTCGGCGGTCATCTACTCCCACTCGATCGTGCCCGGCGGCTTGCTGGTGATGTCGAGCACGACCCGGTTGACGTCGCGCAGCTCGTTGATCATGCGCGACGCGATCTGCTCGAGCAGGTCGTAGGGCAGGCGCGCCCAGTCGGCGGTCATCGCGTCGTCGGACGTCACGGCGCGGATGACCACGACGCTGCCGTACGTGCGCTCGTCGCCCTGCACGCCGACCGTGCGGATATCGGGCAGCACGCAGAAGGACTGCCACAGGTCGCGATACAGCCCGGCCTTGCGGATCTCGTCCTGCAGGACGTAGTCGCACTCGCGCAGCAGGTCAAGGCGCGCCTTGGTCGCCTCGCCGCCGACGATGCGGATCGCCAGGCCGGGACCGGGGAACGGCTGGCGCCAGACCAGGCGCTCGGGCAGCCCGAGCTCGGCGCCGACCGCGCGGACCTCGTCCTTGAACAGCGCGCGCAGCGGCTCGACGAGCTCGAACTGCAGGTCCTCGGGCAGGCCGCCGACGTTGTGGTGGGACTTGATCGTTGCCGCGCCGGTGCCGCCGCCGGACTCGATCACGTCGGAGTACAGCGTGCCCTGGACCAGGTAGTTGGCATCGCCGATCCTGGCGGCCTCCTCCTCGAAGACGCGGATGAACTCGGCGCCGATCGCCTTGCGCTTGGTCTCCGGATCGGTCACCCCGACGAGCTTGGCCAGGAAGCGGTCCTCGGCCTGCACGGCGACCAGCGGCACCTTGAAGTGGTCGCGAAAGGCGCTGACGACCTGCTCGCCCTCGTTCTTGCGCATCAGGCCGTGGTCGACGAACACGCACGTGAGCTGGTCGCCGATCGCGCGGTGCACGAGCAGGGCGGCGACGCTCGAGTCCACGCCGCCGCTGAGCCCGCAGATGACCTTGCCGGTCCCCACCTGGGCACGGATCCGCGCGATCTGCTCGGCGACGATGCTCTCCGGGCTCCACGACCGGTCGGCCTCGCAGATCTCGCCGAGGAAGCGCTCGAGGATCGTCTGCCCGTAGGGCGTGTGCACCACCTCGGGGTGAAACTGGATGCCGTAGATCCCGCGCTCGACGGACTCCAGCGCGGCGACCGGCGACCCGGTCGAGGATGCCAGGGCGGTGAACCCCGGCGGCGGGGAGAAGACGGTGTCGCGGTGGGACATCCAGCAGGTCTGCTGCCCGGGCAGGCCGGCGAACAGCCGGCCGGGCTCGCAGACGGTCAGCTCCGAGCGCCCGAACTCGCCCACCTCGGCGCCCTGCACCTTGCCTCCGAGCGCCAGCGCCATCAGCTGCATGCCGTAGCAGATGCCCAGCACGGGGATCCCGAGCTCGAGCAGCTCGCGATCCAGCCGTGGCGCGCCGTCGGCGTACACGGAGGCCGGTCCACCCGACAGGATCAGCCCCTTGGGTTTGCGCCGGCGGACCTCCTCGGGCCCGACGTGGTGGGGCAGCAGCTCGCTGAAGACGCCCAGCTCGCGCACCCGGCGCGCGATGAGCTGCGAGTACTGCCCGCCGTAGTCCAGGACGACGACCTCGTCGATCGCGCTGGGCACGGCGACGTCGCGGACGTCCTCCTCGACGAGCTCCGTCGCCGCCGTGGCCGCGGTGACGACGCC
Organism: Solirubrobacterales bacterium; assembly: GCA_013813955.1. Taxonomy (GTDB): domain Bacteria; phylum Actinomycetota; class Thermoleophilia; order Solirubrobacterales; family Solirubrobacteraceae; genus CADCVQ01. The sequence continues at coordinate 2,161 of JACCQW010000113.1, read as the reverse complement.
CTCGGCCACCTAGTTCTCGCTGAGCGCCGGGGCCTTCGGCGTGCCGTGCCCGTTGCTCGGGGCCGGCGCCGGCGCCGCCGCACCGCGCGCGCCCATCCCGATTCCCTGCGCGGTCTGCAGCTGCTTGCCCTCGGTCTGCAGCGACGGCGCGATCATCAGCTCGGCCCGGTTGAACTCCGCGATGTCCTGGTAGCCGCAGGTGGCCATCGAGGTGCGCAGGCCACCCATGAGGTTGAACGTGCCGTCGTTTTCGCGGGCCGGCCCGATGAGGATCTCCTCGAGCGTGCCGTTCTGCAGGGTCGCCACCCGCGCGCCGCGCGGGAGCGTCGCGTGGAACGTGGCCATGCCCCAATGAAAGCCCTGGCCGGGCGCCTCGTGGGCGCGGGCCAGCGGGGAGGCGATCATCACCGCATCCGCGCCGCAGGCGATCGCCTTGGAGACGTCGCCGCCGGTGCGCATCCCGCCGTCGGCGATGACCTGGCAGTACTCGCCGGTCTCCAGCATGTGCTGGGAGCGGGCCGCGGCCACGTCGGCGATCGCGGTGGCCTGCGGGACGCCGATGCCCAGCACGCCACGCGTGGTGCAGGCCGCGCCGGGGCCGACGCCCACGAGCACGCCGGCGGCGCCGGTGCGCATGAGGTGCAGGCCCGTGTGGTAGCTGGCGCAGCCGCCCACGATGACCGGCACCGGCACCTCGCGCGTGAACTCCTTGAGGTTCAGCGGCGGGCGGGTCTCGTCGGCGGAGACGTGCTCGGCGCTGACCACGGTGCCCTGGATGACGAGGATGTCCAGGCCCGCCTCGAGCGCCAGCTCGTAGTGCTTGCGCACCCGCTGCGGGGTCAGCGAGGCGGCGACGACGACACCCTGGTCCTTGATCTCGCGGATGCGCTGGGCGATCAGCTCGGGCTGGATCGGGGCGCTGTAGATCTCCTGCATCTCTCGCGTGGCGACGTCCTTGGGCAGGTGCGCGATGCGCTCGAGCTGCGCCTCGGCGTCCTCGTAGCGGGTGAAGATCCCCTCGAGGTTCAGGACCGCCAGGCCTCCGAGCCTGCCGACGATCCCTGCGGTGGTCGGCGAGACGACGCCGTCCATGGCCGAGGCGAGCAGCGGCAGGTCGAAGCGGTAGTCGCCGAGCTTCCAGGAGATGTCGACGTCGTCAGGGTCCCGCGTGCGCCGCGAGGGCACGATCGCGATGTCGTCGAAGCCGTAGGCGCGGCGAGCCTTCTTGCCGCGGCCGATCTCAATCTCCATGGGCGGATCCTAGGGCCGGGGACGGACGAAAAGGCCCCGCGCAGGCGGGGCCGGACGACGAAGATCCTGCAGTTTGCGGGCGGCAACACACGCCCGGGTCACGTTAGCAGCGGGCTGCCGCCCGATCCGTACTGCCGTCCGGATGCTGTCATTCGTTGATTGGCTTCAATCCGTCGGCGATGCTAGCGTTGCATCGCGTATGGGAGTGCTGCTCCAGATCCGCGATGTCCCCGAGGACGTCCACCGCACGCTCAAGGCGCGAGCGGCGGCCCAGGGCGTCTCGCTGTCGGAGTATCTGCGGGCTCGCCTGGCCCGCGATGCCGCACGTCCCACCCCGGCCGAGCTCGCCGAGCGCGTCCGCGCGCGTGGGGCAGCCGGGCTCGGGGAGAGCAGCGAGACCGCGATCCGCCGGTTGCGCGACCACGGCGAGTGACCGTCATCGACAGCTCGGGGGTCGTGGACCTGCTGCTCGGCGGCGGCGCGGCGGAAGAGGTCCACCGGCTGCTGCGCCACGAGGATCTCCTCGCCGCCCCCGACGTCCTCGTCTTCGAAGTGATCGCGGTCCTGCGCCGGTCCGCGCTCAGAGGTGACATCGAGGAGCGCCGCGCCCGGGCTGCGGTCGACGACTTGGCGGACACGCCGATCGAGCTGTTCCCCAGCCTTTCGCTCCGCAGCCGTGCGTGGGCGCTGCGCCACAACTTCACGGTGGCGGACGCGCTGTTCGTGGCGCTCGCCGAGCAGGTCGGCGAACCGATCGCCACCAAGGACGCCCCGCTCGCCGCGGCGGTCGCGCGGCACACGGGCGTGCCCGTAGTGCGGCTCAGGGCCGCCGCGAGCTAGCGTACGAACTCGATCTCGACGGGCTCGCCGGGCGCGACCGCGACGCGGTCGGGGGGGACGAGCGCGAGGG
>JACCQW010000241.1 GCA_013813955.1 Solirubrobacterales bacterium | reverse complement strand
GTGCGCGAAGCGGATGAGCGCGATCCCCTCGGCCAGGTTCTCGCTCGGCGTCCGTGCTCCGGCGCGGCGCAGCCGCTCGATGCGCGCACGCTCGTTGCGCTCGGCGTCGCCGGCCTTCCAGCGGGCGATCTCCTCGGGGGTGCGCTCGCGCGCCATGGGCGGAGCCTTGTGCCTCAGGCCGCGAGGCTCGCCCACTCGATCGCCGGGCAGCGATCCATGACCACGAGCAGGCCCGCGTCGCGGGCGCGCTGGGCGGCGGCCTCGTCGATCACGCCGAGCTGCATCCAGACGGCGCGGGCGCCGATCGCGATCGCCTCGTCGACGTGGACGCCGGCCTGGTCGGCGCGGCGGAAGATGTCGACGACGTCGACCCTCGTGCCCGGCGGCAGGTGGCGCAGCGAAGGGTAGGCCCGCTCGCCGAGGACCTCCTTGACCTGCGGGTTGACGGGGATCACGTGCTTGCCGCGCCGCTGCAGCAGCCCCGCGATGCGGTGGCTGTCGCGGCCCCGGTCAGCAGAGCAGCCGACCACGGCCCAGGTCTCGTAGTCGGCGAGGATGGTCTCGATCGCGTCCTGCACGCCACCGAGCGTACCTCTGACGCCTCAGCGTCCGCCGTCGCGCCCGCCGAACACACGTCGCGTCGCGCCGCGCACCCGAGACTCCACCAACGCGACACGGGCCGCGGCGTGGCCGGGAACGCCGTGGACCGCGCCGCCGGGGAACGTCGCGGCGCTTCCGATGTACAGGCCCGGCACGGGTGTGCGGTAGGGGCTGAGCGACGGCAGCGGGCGAAAGACGACCTGGTCCAGCGCATAGCTGCCGCCGCCGACGTCGCCGCCGATCAGGTTGCGGTTGCGCCCTTCGAAGTCCTGAGGGCCGAGGACGTGACGGGCCAGGATCCGGTCTGCGAAGCCGGGGGCGAAGCGCTCGATCTGATCCTCGATGCGCTGGACGTGGCGGTCGCGCTCGGCCGCCCAGTCGACGCCTCGGGGGCCGTGGGTGTACGCCCAGGCAGTGTGCTTGCCGGCCGGGGCACGCGAGGGATCGGCGAGCGTCGGCTGGCCGAGCAGCAGGAACGGGCGCTCGGGCAGGCCGGCGACCCGGGAGGTGGTCTGCAGGACCTCGTCCGCGGAGCCGCCGACGTGCACCGTGCCGGCCTCGCGTGCCTCGGGCGCCGTCCAGGGGATGGGGCCGTCGAGGGCCCAGTCGACCTTCATGGTGGCCGGCCCGTAGCGGTAGCGCCCCAGGGCCGCCGCGTACCGGCTCGGAAGCGCGTCGCCGACCAGCCCGAGGAGCGCGCGGGGCATGACGGCGGCGATCACCTGGCGCCCGGTCAGCCGCTCGCCCGAGTCGAGCTCCACGCCGGCCACGCGGCCCCCCTCGATGACGATCCGCGCGGCGGGGGCGCCCGTGCGCAGCTCTCCGCCCAGCTCGACCAGGTGGGAGTGCAGCGCCGCGGTCAGCCCCTCGGCTCCGCCCTCGGGACTGGGCCAGCCCGCACCGTGGCCCAGCAGGTTGAGGTAGGCGGCGGCGATCGCGCTGCCCCCGGCGGCCGGGGGCACGTCGCCGTGGGTGGCCGAGCCGTAGAGCCAGGCGCGCGACCCCTCGCCGCGGAAGAGCTCCTCGCCGAGCCCCTGGGCGGGCATCAACAGCAGCCGCGCGAAGTCGACCATGCTGCGCGGGCCGACGCCGGCGAGCAGTCTCATCGGGCCGGCGATCGGCGGAAAGCCCGAGAGCATGGTCGCCCGCAGCGCATCGAAGTGGCGCACGTACGGCGCAGCGAACGATCGCCACTGCTCGCCGTCGCCCGGCTGGTGTCGCTCGAGGCTGGCGGCGGTCTCGTCGAGGTCGCGATAGAGCGCCACCGCGCTGCCGTCGGGCAGCGGATGCGCGTAGCAGGCGCCCGGATGGATCCAGCGCAGCCCATGCCGCTCGAGCGGCATGCTCGAGAAGACCGGCGACGCCGCGGCCGCCGGGTACACCGAGGAGAACGTGTCGTGGGCGAACCCGGGCAGCGTGAGCTCCTCGGTGATCACCGCGCCCCCGGGGCGGTCGGCGGCCTCGAGGACGAGGACGTGGCGCCCGGCCTGCGCCAGCGTGATCGCCGCCACGAGGCCATTGGGACCGGACCCGATCACCAGCGCGTCGTAGGTCATCGGGCGACCCGCAGCGCGAGCTGGTGGAGCATGCTCTCGCGCTCGATGCCCCCCTCCCCCCAGAAGGCATGCTGGGCGTCGCGGCCGGCGCGCCGGAAGACCTGGTCCAGATGCCAGGCCATCGGATCCCATGTGCCCGCCGCGCGCAGGTACGCCCGTCCCTCGTCGGTGTAGAGCAGCAACCTGTTCATGGCCCGGCCCAGGAAGTGACCGCGGTGCGTGGTCAGGTCCAGGCCGAGCAGCGGCTGCGCTCCCGCGGGCAGCACGCGGGGCTGATCGCGCCCGAACCGCGCCATCCCGTCCTCGAGCTCATCGAAGTAGGCCTCGAGAGCGACGGGGTCCTCCGCCGTGACCAGCCGCGTGACGCTCACGTACCCGCGCTGGAACACCGGGCGCCCCGCCGCCGTGCCGGCCGCCACCTCGATCTCGAACGTCTGACCCTCCAGGGGCGCGGCCCGCAGGGGCGTGAAGCGCCCGATCTCGCTGGCGTAGTCGGGCCAGGTCTCCGTGCGCGTCAGCGCATCGAGCACGCGCTCGGCCGAGGCGACCGCCACCGGCGGGTAGGTCTGCCACGTCTGCTCGGCCCCGGCGGCAGCCGGCGGCGTGAGCTCATCGAGGCGGGCGAGCTTCAGCCGCCGCTCCGGGCGGTAGCCGCGCTTCTGGTGCGCGGAGGCGAACACGATGCCCCAGCCGCGGCGCTCGTCGTCGAGGTAGGCCTCCCCGAACCAGTCGCCGAACAGGTCCGCGGCGCCCTCGAGCAGGTCGGTCCGGGTCAGGATCCCCCGCGGTGAGCCCGCCCGGCCCCCCAGGCGAGCACGACCGAAGGCGCGGTGAAACGCGAGGACGTCCGTGGCGCGCAGGCGCCGCGGTTCGACGCAGTGCCAGTGGGTGGTGACGATCGCGGACGCCAGGCGCAGGTCGTCGACCTCGCGCGAGCGCGCCGAGCGCCGGTAGTAGGCCGCGTTGAGGAAGTCGGTGATCCACCCGGCGGCGTCGATCCCCGCGATCGACGAGCCCGACAGGCGCGCGAACTGCGCCCGCTCGCGGT
>JACCQW010000099.1 GCA_013813955.1 Solirubrobacterales bacterium | reverse complement strand
CGCCTGGGGGCTGCGCCACGCGCCGCGCGCGGGCGGGGCGCTCGCGGGGCTGACCGTGCTCACGGGGCTGTGGCTCTGTGTGGAGCTTCGCCTCGACGGCGGCGGGCTGATCGGCCCGTCCTCGCGCGCCCCGCTGGGCCCGCTGGACGAGGCGCTGCCGCTCTTCGCGACCGGCTCGGCGTGGGCGAACGCGGTGATCGCGGGGGTGCTGGCCGGAGTGGTCGTGCTCGCCGTGAGCGAGTGGCGCCACCGGCGCGAGACCGCGGGCGCCGGGCGCGCGCGCCTGGAGTAGGTGACGCTCAGGTCTGCGCCGCGTCCTCGGCGCCCTCCTGCTCGAGGACGGCGCCGGCGGCGCTCGCCGGGTCGAGCCTGCGTTCGGCGACCTCGTCGAGCAGGCGCTGGAAGCCGGGATCGTCCTCGAGGCGCCGCTCCAGGCGCCGGCGCAGCTTCGACGCCGCCAGCGAGATCACCTCGCTGCGCAGGTTGTGGCGGCGGCGCTCGCTCAGCGTCCCCTCGGACTCGAGGAACCCGCGGTGCTCGATGAGCTTGTCGACCAGGTCGTCGACGCCCTCGCACCGCACCGCCTCGGTGGTGAGGATCGGCACCCGCCACCCGCGCTGGGGCGCCAGCGACAGCACGCCGCGGATCTCGCGGACCATGGTGTCGGTCAGCGGGTGATCGGCCTTGTTGACGACGATGATGTCCGGGATCTCCATCACCCCGGCCTTGAGCGCCTGGATCGAGTCGCCCGAGCCGGGCATCAGCACGAGCACGACCGTGTCCGCGTGATCGATGACGTCGACCTCGGCCTGGCCGACGCCGACCGTCTCCAGGAACACGTCGTCGCGGCCGGCGGCGTCCATGAGCAGCGCGGCCTGCAGCGCCGCCTCGCTCAGGCCACCTAACGCGCCGCGTGTGGCCATCGAGCGGATGAAGACCCCGGGGTCCAGGAAGTGCTCGGTCAGGCGGATGCGATCGCCCAGCAGGGCGCCCTTGGTGAACGGCGACGAGGGATCGATGGACAGCACCGCGACCGTGCGGTCGGCCGCCCGGCGGTTGGTGACGATCGCGCCGATCAGCGTCGACTTGCCCGCGCCCGGAGCCCCGGTGATGCCGACCACGGCCGCGCGGCCGGTGTGCGGGTAGACCTCGCGGACGAGATCCCAGCCCGCGGGGTCGTCGTCCTCGACGAGCGAGATCGCCCGGGCCAGCGCGCGCTGGTCGCCGTCGAGCAGCCGCCGGGCGAGCGTGTCGTCGGAGGCCATGGACGCGGGATGATGTCAGGGCGGCGTGCAGCCCCGATGCGCTCCCGCCCGCCGGCGCCCCCCGGGGACGGCCCGCGGACGTAGCATGGGCGTCGGTGGAGCCGGTGCTCTCGATCGCCAAGCCCGTCCCGACCGCGGCTCCGCAGATCCGCGGCGAGCCCCCGCCCCTGCGCGGCGGGCCGCTGGCGCTGCTGCGCTTCCTGCGCGACCACGGGATGCTCACACGCAACTACGCCAAGCTGATCGTGCGCTGGGCGTGGCTGAAGCTGCGCTGGCGCGGGCGGCTGCAGACCGACGGGCTGTGCTTCGTGTGCCCGGACGTGACCTTCGAGATCGCCCGGGGCGCGACCGTGCGCCTGGGCCGCTGGTCGTGGATCGGCCACGGAACGAAGATCCGCGCGCACGAGGGCGAGGTGAGCATCGGCGCGAAGACCGTGCTCGGCCAGGAGTGCACGATCTCCGCCTTCCAGCACATCGCGATCGGGCGGGAGTGCATCGTCGCCGACCGGGTGATGCTCATCGACTTCGACCACGGCGTCGTCGAGGTCGAGCGCCCCGTGCGCCTGCAGGGCATCTACAAGCGCGACGTCAACGTCGGCCACAACGTGTGGATCGGCTACGGCGTGTCGATCCTGCGCGGGACGACGGTCGGCGACAACTGCGTGCTGGGCACCGCGACGGTCGTCAGCACCGACGTCCCGGCCAACACGGTGGCCGCCGGCGTCCCCGTCCGCGTGCTGCGGATGCGCGACGAGCCCGAGACCCTGCGCTGGTCCTAGTGCCGGGGCGGCTCAGCCCGGCTTGCGCGCGACGGTCACGAGGTACTCGCCGTCGATCACCGCGCGCCCCTGCTCGGCCGAGGCCTCGCGAACGTGCTCGAGGAAGCGCTCGCGCAGCTCGCCCCAGCGGCCCTGCGGCTCGAGCAGCGCCTTGGCCATGACCGTCGGGCCGAAGTTGGCCTCGTAGAAGTCGGCCATCTCCTCGGGCGAGGCGAACGTCCAGCGCACCGTGCGCCGCTCGAACTCGCAGTCCAGCCCGGCGAAGCACTCGCGCACGTGGTCCTCGGTGCCCCAGAGGATCGGCGGCTGGGCGAAGTCCGGCGGCGGGGGCAGGAAGGAGCCCATGATCTTGAACATGCCGCCGACGAAGCCCTCCGGCGTCCAGGTGCAGGTCCCGATCGCGCCGCCGGGCCGGCAGACCCGAACCATCTCGGCGCCGGCCACGGCGTGTCGCGGCGCGAACATGTGACCGAACGTCGACAGCACGCGATCGAATGACCCGTCGGCGAACGGCAGGTCCTCGGCGTCGGCCTCCACCCACTCGACCTCCACGCCGGCCGTGGCCGCCCGGGCGCGGGCGTCGCCGAACAGCTCGGGCGTCAGGTCCGAGCCGGTGACGCGGGCGCCCGCGCGCGCCGCCGGGATCGCCGCGTTGCCCGAGCCGGTGCCGACGTCCAGCACATCCATCCCGGAGCCCACGCCCGTGCGCTCCACGATGACCGCGCCGACCTCCAGGACGAGCTCGGCCACCGCGTCCCAGTGGCCCGCCGCCCACGTGGCGCGCTGCAGTGCCTTGACGTCCGCGGGGCTCACCATGCCCGGGCGAGCCTATCCCGCCGCGTCGGCGAAGGCCAGGCGACCTACGCGCAGTTCGGCCAGGGGCTCGTGCCGGCCTGCTCGAGCAGCTTGCCCGCCATCGCATCCTGCTCGGCCTCGGGAGCCGCGGCCGGATCGCCCTTGCCGCCCA